>CAJLXA010000010.1 GCA_905210485.1 uncultured Eubacteriales bacterium
CTAGCTCGCCCTTCTTTCTTTGCTAAAGCTTCTTTTCTTCCCCCGGTATAACCGGGGGTTTTCTTCTACGCCTAAAGACGGCAAGAAACAAACTCCCGGAAAAGATTTCTCTTTTCCGGGAGTTCTCTTCTGTCAGTTTTTAAAACTTAATACAGAATCGAAAGTTCGTGATACAGTTCCGGGGGAATGTAGAGGCCGTAAACCGTTTCGCCGTTTTCTTTATCTTCAAGCGGCGTTGCAGCACTGCCGTCCGCGTAAGTGAACGTATACACGTAGTTGTAATGCAGGAAGCGTGCACCGCTGTCCACCACACCGTCTTTGACAACGATGGCGGCCGACGAAACGTTGAAGCATCCGCTCTCATGGAAATACTTCTGTCCGATCGTATCATGCACGGTAGCGACATCGGTATATGTCACAGTGCCGGAAAGATCGGCGTCCTTGAATCCGAGAGGATTTGCGGCAAGGTATTCCGCGTCGTTCGAGATATAGAACCATTCGCGCTTATAGTCGCCGCTTTCATCTTTTTCAAAGTTGATGTAAACGTATTTTCCGTCTGCATCGACAAAGACGTAGTTGCGGTTTTCATCGAAGAGGCAACCTTTTCTCATGGTTACGCCGTCCGTATCCAGTACCTCATTGCCGACGAAGAGTACATGTTCGCCGTCCTTGATGTACGAGAATGTCAGCGTATTGACCGTCTTGACGTAGGTGTTTTCGGCGTCGTAGAACTTATAGCCGGTAATAACGCCGTTTTCTTCGATATATTCGCCGATATGCCATGCGGCCGTTCCCGTTTTATCGGTGAAGGTCAGCGTCGACAGTTTGGTTTTATCCGTCATGTCCAGTCTTGCGCGGGTATAACGGATATCACGGCCGACCATCTGCGTATGCGTCAGGTTCTGTTTGCCGTTCTGGTAGTATGCGGTCAGATGTTCGCGCTCCAGTACGGTCTTGGAATCGGAAGCATACAGGTGAACCATGCTCCACGGATGCGTTTCCATATCGCCCCAGACGTACGACTGTGCGCCGGACTGGCCGGAACGGGCGTAATAATAGACATTATCCAGAGTGCCGTCGGCTTTCTTCATCTGATCGAGGTCGAACGAAGAGAAGATACAACCGGCACACCAGCTGGGACGTCCGCCTACCCACAGTTCTTTTTCGTCGTGTTCATCGCCGTAAACCATCGCTTTGACAATGTCGTACCGATCAAGAATGTCGAGGAGAACGCTGTCGTTACCATGGAAGATATGCGCCGTAAGATAGGTGGGCGCGCCGAATTCTTCTGCGTCGGCCATCATCATATTGGCATAGGTTCTGTTAAGGCCGCTGTATACGGTAATATCGCCGGCAACATTGATGCCGTTATAAGACGGATACTTTTCGGCGCTGTCTTTGTCGTATACATAGTCGAACGTATTGAACACGGCAACGGAGCAAAGATTTTTCACTTTCTTGCCGGCGGATTTCCACGCGGCAACCTCGGCTTCGTTCGTATAGAATGTATAGCCGGCATCTTTGTATTCCTGCAGTTTTTCATCGCTGAGGACGGTGAGAATCTTTTTGCCTTCGCCTTCTACCGACATCATACGAACGAGGAAATCGTCATAGTCGTAGCCGAAGATCTCGCCGTAGTGGAGCTGGTTTTCCCAAGGACTCCAGTCGGTTTCGCCGGTTTCACGATCAAGTTCAAATTCCCAGTCGTGGTTACCGATGACGAGGAAGTACGGAATATGTTCCGCCGTAAGCTGGGAGAAGAATTTCTGCACGACCACGTAGTTATTGTCGTATACCGAGCCCCAGAATTCGGAAATATCGTTACCGAGGAAGAATGTTCCGGCAATAGCCTGCTCTTTTGCATACGCGGTCAGCGCGTCACCCGTAAGACCCTGCGCCACACCGGCGGCTTCGGCCGCGGCATAGGATTCCGCATAGGAGTTATAGGGGTTGTTGCGCTTATAAGCGTTCCAATAACGCTGATCCTGCGGCATGAATTTACGGGTAAAGCTGTCGTTACGGGAAACGTCACCGTCGACGAATACCATATCGTATGTGCCTTCGCGGTACATTTTAATCAGCTGATCCATCGTAAGCTGCAGTTTGTTTTCGTTATCCCAACCGTAGAACTCGGCTTCGCCGTAATAACTGCCCTGCGTCAGAACGCGGCCGCCGTTTACATAGTCGTTTGAACCGGAGAAATGAATGTCCGTGATGAACAGGATCTTTGCGTCATAAGTGGAGAAATCTTTCTGCACGGTTTGCAGGAGAGTATCGTTTTCATCATAGTAATCCGCTTTGATGACATAATTCTTGTTGCCCTGCAATTCGGCAAGCGTTTCTTCTATATTGAAAGTCTGGATAAAGTCGGTCTTGGCAAGGGGTGCGAGCGTGACAAGCGCCGTGCTCGTGTTTTCCTTGTCGTAGATCGACAGCACGACTTTGCCGCTGTGCGGCGCCGTAGCGTTGTCGACATAACCGCCGACCTGGCACACCATGGTGAAGAGATCCGTATCGACATCGTAGCTGACACCCGACAGATTGACGCTGTAGGTTCCGGCAACATCATAGGCGCCGATCTTTTCAAACGCCATAAGGCTTATACCGCCGATCAGCGAATCTGCCGAAAGTTTGAACACGTAATCGCCGGCTTCCAGCATCATCTGTCCGAGCGTTACCGGAACGCCCGCCATCTTCCAGTCTGCGGAAGCGAGGCTGACTTTGATGTCGCAGGTGGCAGGAAGAGCCTTTTCGCCCGCGTCGGTCACGTAAACCGTGTTCGTGTCACTGCACATCATGGCGGAAAGCGAGTAGAGACCGGATTCCGTGATGGTCACTTTCTGATACAGGTACTTATCGCCGCCGAACTGAAGACCGCCGAGCTGCCAACTGCGATTGCTCGTGTAACCGGCGCTCGTTGCATTGTCTTCAGCCGTTCTCATCGCGGAGTACGGCAATACTTTCGAGCCGTCGGCGATTCCGTCATACAGCATGATCTGTACATCCGAAATACCGAATTTCGCACCGGAATCACTGCGATGCGCGATGGTCAAAGTATTCTGACCCTTATTCAGATACTGATACATAACGTTGCCGTCAAAGAAAGCGTACCGTGTGTTGTCGGCAAGAACATAGTCCGCGTCGGACTCCGCCGTTCCCTTATTGGTTCTGTCGTTATGCGTCTGGTAACCGCCGAAGTAACTACCGTTCACACTGCCGTAAAGGAAAACGCGCTGGAAACTGCCGCAGTCTTCGGCATGAATACGGATAGCGTAGTATCCGCTGACGGGAGCGTTGTAGGTGAAACTGATACCCGTGCTCGTGGAAGGATTGCTTTTGCCTACCGGCAACAGATAGGTGTTGCCAATCTGGGTCATGCCCGTGCCGAGCACAGGGTTTGCGTCGGCAAGGTGAATCACTTTACCACTGAAAAGTTCGTTAGCGGGAGTGAGAAGTTCTTCGGAGAGGGTGTAGAAGTCGATAGGAAGCATTACCGTTTCGGCGTTTCCGCTGCGAACCGAATAGAAGAGCGTTTCGCCGTTCTGTGCATACGATGTCGTGTCGCCCACCGTATAGATACGCACGGTCTTCACGTCCATAGCGGTGGTGGCGGTAGAAGTATACGCCACTTTGTACGCCGCTTTATCGAACGTTTCGGTCGCCATAAGCTGATCGGCTTCATTATAGTAAGCAACAATCAGTTTGCCGGATTTCTTACCGACAACGGAGAAGATGACGGTGGCATTTTTGCCGTCCAGCGTCACATCGGAAAGCGTGATCTCGTTGTTTTCTTTCAGGTCGTTTTCATTGACTACCGTTACCGTAAACGGCTCGTCGGCGTAACCGACTACGGATTCATAGTAGGTTGCCGCACCGGCCACATACGAGAAGCGGACGGTTTCGTTATCCGACTGCGTTACATATTTGTATGTCACGCGGCCGCCGTGCGCTACACGGCCGTCACCGTTTGTATATCCGCCGGCTTCCACCGAGCGGTCGGCCACAATGTTCCACGCGCCGAGTGCGTCCTGTTCCCATACGGAGATGGGGTAGGTGCCGGCGACGCTGAACGAAACGGCATTGCCGAGACGGTCATAGCCGTATTCGGTAAGATACAGTACGGTTCCCTTCTTCGGGATCGTCATAAGTTTGGTAACAACGGAAGTATCCGAATCCATAATACCGCCGCTTGTTACACTGCCGGGCGTATAGGAGGGAAGGGATAGAACCGTTGAAGTTCCGGCCGCGCCGTCCGTCTTCTTGACAAGGAGAACCTTACTGATATTCCAGGAGTTTGTTCCCGTACCTACCATGTTCAGGTTGTAGGACGTACCGCCGGTCAGCGTAACGTCGCCGAATTCGGCGTATACCAGCGAACCGCCGGTGAAGCACATGGCGTAAGCGCCGTTTGAATCGTTGTTAAGCGGATATTTACCCGTAAGCTCCGCAGAGAGCGTGCCGACGGTCGTTCCGTTTTCGGAAACCGTTGCGGTTACCGTGTTCGGCACACGGGAAGAACTCATGTAAGCGTAAATGGTGTATGTACCGGTCGCAGGTACGGTAAAGTTGTTCCATTGAATCGAAGCCTTTGAGGCGTCGGTCATGTTTTTCTGATTCAAAATGGTATTGTTGTAACCGCCGCTTGTCACGCCATCGGGACGTGCGATGCCGGCATCGCCTGCCTTCAGTTCTTTGACAACGGAGGACATCGGCGTTACCAGTTCAAGGCGGAACGTAGAAAGACCGACAGGCGTTGCGCTACCCGTGATGCAGAAGTTCAGTGCGTTTTCACCGGCATTGAGGTAAACGAACGCAAGAGCCTTCTCTTCCGCGTCTTTATCGACGGCGAAGATCGTGTCGGCGTCGGTATCGGCGCTGTAGTCGTTCGGTTTCTTGTTACTGCCGTTCGTTGCGGAGCGATAAAGCGTGCCGTAACCGTCTGCCGTCGTGATGTACAGATCCTTCACATATTTCGGCTCTGCCCATGTGGCGTACAGTTTATAAATACCGCTCATCTCCACGTTGACGGTCGTACCGAATGTCACGTTCTGCTTCAGAACCGCGGTGGTTCTTGTCGTTTCGGTAGCGGGAAGCACGGTGGTACTTCCGTTCTGCGACAGGAAATCGTTCACACTGTAGGTGCCCGATTCGGTGGCAGGTTTACCGGCATAACGGAATACATGATCCGCAAGCGACAGCTGATAGTCGCCGTGAAGCGTGTAATAATAGGTGCCGGCCTCCAGATAAACGATGCCGCAGATCTCTTTATAGATCAGCGCTTCGGAGCCGTCGCCCATTTTGTAAACATTGTCAGAATCACTGTTGGTTGCCGAGAGATATCTTTCGGACAGGGCTTCGTCGGTGTACATGTTCAGAACAATATTCGGCGTATTGGCGGCAAGAAGCGCAGACAGGCGATAGTTGCCGGTTTCGCCGACTACCAGTTTATACACGGGGGGTGTTGTGGTAGCCTGCGAGAATGTGCCGTTTTTATAAGCGGCGCCGCTTGCATTGTTGTTAAGATAACTCGGATATTTTGCCGTTCCGGCATTTTTCACGACGTCTTCGTAACCGCCTGCATATACGTCCTTATCAGTCACATAGCGGAGTTGTTCCATGCGTACGGAGGCAACGGCAATCGTTCCGTTTACATTGGAGCCATTGATATATACGCGGATTTCGTTTATGCCTTCGTCAAGGTAGGCGTAAAATGCCGACTTGTCGGTATACGCAGCGTCGCTTTTCACGGTACTGTCGGCATTGCCGTCGGCTACAAGACGTGTACTGCCGCCGCGACCGTTTACGGTATACGCAATATCAAGTTTCGTATTGGCGTTGGAAGAAAGGAGCTGGAAGCGATAAAAACCTTTTTCCGCACGAACCTTGAAAGTAAGGTTGTTGTATCCGAAACCGCCCGCGTTCGTCAGGGTGCGTGCGGCGAGGGTTGCGTTTTCCGTATCGGCTTCCACCAGCGTGCCGCCGGTTATATCGGTAACGGGAATATCAAAGGTTTTTTCGCAACGGAGTACAACGTGATAGCAGTTCGGCGTATTCTCATACGGTTTAACGCCGTTTTCAATATATTTCCGCGATAAATATTCGGACAGTTCGTAAAGCGAAGTGGCAAGGCCGTATTCGCTTTCGGCATTACCGAAAACATCGCCCGCCGCGTCCACATAGCGAATGGCCGTATTGCCGGCCGCGTCTTCGATATAAAGGAACGCGCGGAAAACAAGACCGTAGTCCTGCATAACGGACACATCGGCATCCGTATTATAAATAATGGTATAAGCGAATGCGTCCTTTGTTTTTTCACGGTCTATGTATTTATTTGTGGCATAGGCGGCGCTGGCCGTCCCGGCAGTGGCATACACCGTCACAACCGAAACAGCGTCCGTGCCGGACACAAATTTTCCGTCGGCATCTTTCGTTACGGTAAGGTCGCCGACGAGGCGCAAAGTTTCGCTGCCGTTTTCACCGACAGCGGCGATAGCGCCGTATGCTACCTTATAGCCGTTTTTCTCAAGAGCGGCTATGCTTTCTTTCTTTACCGTATAAATTGAGCGAATGCCGAAATAATCGGCGATCGTGCGTGCGGAAAGACCGTCATATGCCAAAACCCCCTCTTCAATGGCGGTGTCGGCTGCGGCATCCGCTTCCGTGGTATCGGCAAACACGGGCAAAGCCAGTGAAAGCGTCAATACGCACAGAACGAGTGCGAACAATAGCGACAGTACTTTTTTCATAGCGTTCTCCTTTTAACGTTTAGATTGGATAAAAGAAATGAGTTCAAAACATTGTTTATTGTGCAATTTTTACAGTTATAGAACTCCCCCCGTTCTTATCGTATCATTTTGCACCTGTTCTTTCAATGCCTACGGAGAGCAAAAAGGTGCACATTCTTACTATTCAATCAAAAAACAAGGCAAATTATGAAGTTTTTTCCTTTTTTCTTATTGCAATATTGACACAATATGTGATACAATAAGTAAAAACCTGCCACTGTCGCCGATATTTTCTCTGTAAAAAGGTATAGGGCGATGTCAAAATATACAAACTGTAAGAAAAGAAAGGATGTGTCGGAATGACCTCCAAAATTTCCGAAAAGGAACATGTTCAGAATCTGGTATATGATGCTATGAAACCGGCGCGCCCGTTTCAGATTGTGGGGGCGGAAGAATATTGCAAACCGGACTATCACTGGCTGTTTGAAGCGTCTGCCCATGTGCATAACTGCCTTATTTATTTCCTCGACGGCAGCGGCGTCCTGACGCACGGAGACGAAAAATATTTCCCGAAAGCCGGCGACGTGGTTTTCATGAAGCGGGGATTCCGGTGGGAATATTCATGCGATGAGGACAACCCCTGGCATATCATCTGGATCAATGTCATCGGCGATCTGCCCGAAGCCATGGCGGCCGGTTACCGTCTTTCCGACATCACTTACTTCCCGGAGGTCAATTCCCCGCGACTGTTCTATGACTTTCTTTCCAAAAAGGCGCAACGCTATCACGGGCGCGGCGAACAAACGGACATGTTCCTTGTCATCTATCTGCAGATTCTGCAAATGCTGGCACAGCGCTATTATGAGGGCGGAAGCGTTACCGCCAATTCCAACGCCTTTTATGTAAAGGACTATATTGATTTCCATTATCACGAACCGCTTACCAACCGGAATTTTTCCGAAATGAGCAGTTATTCGGTGTCTAACTTGTGCCGTCTTTTCCGTGCGGCGTACGGTATGACGCCGCAAAATTATCTCATGCAGGTTCGCCTGACGCATGCGGCGGAAAAACTGATAGAAAGCAATCAGCCGATCGGCACGGTGGCCGCTTCAACGGGATTCCCCGACGTGCGCTATTTCTGCCGGCGTTTTCATGCGGCATACGGTTGCTCCCCCAGTATGTACCGCAAGAAGAACCGTACAAACGAAAAAGATTGACCCAAAAACCTACATTATAATAAGATAATAAAAGACCGGCCGCATGCGTTATACATGCTACCGGTCTTTTCATTTGTCTGAAATCCGTGTGAATGACGGAACAATTTTACTTTTGCCCGTCTATGTTCTCCACAGGCTCCAAATTGTCCCCCGCTTCGCCGATAGAGTCGATTTCGGATTCCGACTCAGACTCGCTCTCCGACTCAGATTCACTTTCCGATTCGGATTCGCTCTCCGATTCAGACTCGCTTTCCGATTCAGACTCGCTTTCCGATTCAGACTCGCTTTCCGATTCGGATGTGCTTCCCGATTCAGACTTGCTTTCCGACTCGGACGTGCTTTCCGATGCAGATGTGCTCTCGGACTCGGAGTTGCTCTCCGATTCGGACTTGCTCTCGGACGCGGAGGAATTCTCCGACGAATCATCGGGATCCCCGCTGCAGGACCACAGCAGGAAAGTGGCCGCGATCAGGAGAAGACAGATCAGAAACAGATTCTTTTTCATGATACCACCTCTTTATATGTATTTATAATAATCCTGATTATGTAAACCGCAGTTTACTTATTCTGCGGTTTTTTCTTGTTGCAGCATGGCAAGCAACTCTTCTTTTCCTATGATAGGAACACCAAGAGTCTGCGCCTTTGTGAGTTTGCTTCCGGCTTCCGATCCGGCCACCACATAGGACGTCTTCCTGGAGACCGAAGAAGACACTTTTCCGCCCGCCGCGCGGATCATGGATTCCGCTTCGTCGCGCGTCATATTCTCCAGTGTTCCCGTCAGAACAAATGTTTTCCCTTCAAGCGACGTGCCCGCAGGCATCGCCGTTGCCTCGGTCTTTACGCCGCAGGAAACCAGGCGCGACAAAAGAATCCGGTTTTCCTCATTGGCAAAGAATTCAACAAGATTTGTTGCCGTCACCGAACCGATGTCGGGAACGGCGGCATAGTCGTCATAGGTCAGAGTCATCACGCGGTCAAGCGTGCGGAAACGTGCCGCTAGAGCGGCGGCGGCCACTTCGCCGACCTGACGTATTCCCATCGCATAGATCAGTCGTTCCAATCCCGCACTGCGCGAAGCGTCGATCGCGCGGATCAGATTCTCCGCGCTTTTTTCACCCATGCGGTCAAGATCGGAAATTTCGTCTGCCTCCAGCGTATAAAGATCGGCAACGTCGCGGATTTTCCCTTCAGCAAGCAATAACTCTATGAGACGCGGCCCAAGACCGTCGATATTCATCGCGTCTTTGGAAGCAAAATGAATGATAAGCCGCGCCTTTTGCGCAGGGCAACCGGGATACAGGCAACGGTACGCCGCGCTTCCCTCTTCGCGTGTGACCGGGTGGCCGCAGGAGGGGCAAACCTCCGGCATAGAAAACTCCTGTTCGTTGCCGGTGCGCACTTCTTTCACGGCGCACACGATCTCGGGAATAATATCGCCGGCTTTCTGCAATACGACAATATCGCCGATGCGTACGTCCTTTTCACGAATAAAATCGAGGTTATGGAGCGTTGCCCGCGAAACCGTACTGCCCGCAAGCAATACCGGCTCCAGAACGGCGGTGGGAGTGAGGACGCCGGTGCGGCCGACGGCAATATCGATGCCGAGCAACTTCGTTTTCTGTTGCTCCGGCGGATATTTATACGCAATTGCCCATTTCGGCGTGCTGGTTCCTTCGCCAACCGTAACGCGTGCAGACAGATCGTTCATTTTGGCCACGGCACCGTCGGTATCAAACGGAAGCGTATCGCGTAATTCGCCGATTTTACGGATATGCGCCATCACCGCGTCATACCCGCGCACCACAGCGCGGTACGGAATGGTGCGGAAACCGAGTTCGGCGAGTCTCATGAGAGTTTCGTCGTGGGTCGCAGGCATATGCCCGTCCATATACGGCGAGCCGTCCTGCAAATTGAAGATGAAGATGTCAAGGCGGCGGGACGCCGTAATTTTTGGATCGAGCTGACGTAAAGAGCCTGCCGCCGCATTACGCGGGTTGGCAAAACGCGGTTCGCCGCTGTCATCACGCGCTGCGTTCAATTCATAAAATACATTTTTCGGCATGTAGACCTCGCCGCGCACGGAAAGATACGGAATGTTTTCCGTAAGGCGCAGGGGGATGGCATGCACAGTGCGCAGATTTTCCGTAACGTCTTCGCCGACAAGGCCGTCGCCGCGCGTTGCGCCGCGGACAAACAAGCCGTCACGATATGTCAGGCAAACCGAAAGACCGTCTATTTTCGGTTCTACGGAATACGCGGCGTCGGGAACAACTTTGTCAACGCCAAGCAGAAAATCGCGCATTTCTTCTGCCGAAAAAACATCGCCGAGCGACCCCATACGCACGGTATGCGTCACTTTTTCAAACTTATCCAGCGCCATACCGCCGACGCGTTTTGTCGGCGAATCGGGGCTGTCATATTGCGGATACGCGGCCTCCAGTTCCTGCAGGCGGCGGAACATGGCGTCATATTCATAATCCGTGATTTCCGGCGCGTCATCAAGATAATACCGGCGCGCATGATAAGCCAACTGCTTACGGAGATCGTCTATTGTATTTTTTATATTCTGATCGGTCATGTGTTTTTACCATCCACCGTTTCGGGATTCAATTTGTCGGGATTCACAAAAAACAATCGGTTTTACAGCACTTATTTATACGTAATAAAGTATAACACAGTAATTACGGCTTTGTCAAGGTAAATACGGAAAAGAATATTATTCCTTTCTGATATGATTTTTCCGTTTTGTCTGTTTGTGTGTTTTTCGTATTTTAAAGTGCAGTTTTTTTGACAGTGTCGCGCGTCAGACGCCATTCCTCCGCAGAAGCAAATAACTTTTCATAGGCGGCATCGGACAACGTTATATCGGAAGCCGCCTCGATCCCGTTTTCCCCGATGATTGTCGGCAATGAAACGCATATATCCGTCATACCGTATCTTCCGTCCGACGACGACGCCACCGGCAGACTCTTCTTCCGGTCGTATCGTATACACGCGGCAATCTCGGCAACCGCCGCGGCGTATGTGTACAGGCGACCGGATACCGAGCGGGAACGGGAAGCATTGCGGATGGTTTGCCACACGGATTCGGCTTTTTCCGGAAGTTTTATATCTGTCGGAATATCGCCGTTTTCTTTTTCAACAATCGGGAATACGGTGTTGGAAGTGCCGATTACATGAATTCTTTCCCTGTCTTCGCCGATCGCAAACCGCATATCGGTTTCTGCGCGGAGCATCAAAGTATCGGGAAGCGTTCCGACGCCGAACACCTGATTTTTGTCGCCGTACCCCGCATGCACCGCATAATCCGCGATGATGTCGCTGTCGGTATCGGCAATCAGCAGGATCTCTTTATCCGTACATTTTCCGATGGCGGAAAGCGTCCTTTCACACCGTCGGATTTTTCCCAAAAGCGCCGCTGTCCGTGTTTCGCCGAGCCGAAAGACCGGCTCCGTCGTCATTATGGTCAGAACAGAAATATCCTTTCTTTCAGGCATACCGCACCGAATACCGCTATGTGCCGTTGCGGCACGCAGATCTGCCGCCGCACATTCGCACCGCCCGGAATCGGCATCAGTCAAAAACAAGGTATCAAACAACGTTTCTTTCATCAGGGAATAGGCAATGGCACGGCCGAGAGTACCGCACCCGACAATATGACAACAATCCAAATCCATCACCTCTTTTTCATTTCAGTATTGCCCTGCAATTCTTTTTTCAACGCAAAAAAACGCCTCGCTTATGCGAGACGTTTTTTGCATATAATGTAAATTGCGATTTACATTTTTCAACATTATATATTCAAAAGCAGTTTTTCAATGGAAGCCAATTTTACCGCCGTCACAAAGACGCCGATCGCCTGAGCAAGCTCCTCATCTGTGGGGTAAGAAGGCGCAAGGCGAAGATTTCGGTCGCGTGGATCGATACCGTACGGGAAAGTCGCGCCGGCATCTGTCAGTTTTACACCGGCCTCCAGACACAGATCGTATATACGGTGCGCACAACCGTCCATGGCGTCGAAAGAGATGAAATATCCTCCATGCGGACGCGTCCATTCCGCAATACCGAGACCGTCCAGCGCCGACAAAGCGTCCAGTACGATCGTAAACTTCCGGCGGAGTATTTCCCCGTGTTTTTTCATCTGTGCAAGGAATCCCTCGCGGTCACGCAGAAATTCCACATGGCGCAACTGATTCATTTTATCGGGGCCGATAGTCTGTACATTGATAATGGGTTTGATCTGCGAGAGATTGCGACGGCTGGCGGCCATCATGGCGACGCCGGAGCCGGGGAAAGTAACTTTGGAAGAGGAAGTAAAATAGAAAATACGGTCTTCGTTCCCTGCGTGTTTTGCTTCTTCAAAGATATCAAGCAAAGGGTCGCTTTCGTCGTAAAGGTCATGGACAATATACGCATTATCCCAGAAGATACGGAAATCGGGTGCCGCCGTTTCCATGGCCGCAAGGCGGCGAACCGTATCGTCCGAGTAGGTAATTCCCGTCGGATTGGAATACTTCGGCACGCACCAGATTCCCTTGATAGCGGGGTCGGCCGCGGCGAGTTTTTCCACAGCGTCCATGTCCGGCCCGGTCTCTGTCATATTGACGGTAATCATTTCAATTCCAAGCGATTCACATATGGCAAAATGCCGGTCGTATCCCGGTGCGGGGCAAAGGAACTTCAATGTTTTTTCCCGGCACCATGGCTGCTTTGAACCGTACACGCCATAAAGCATGGCACGCACTATCGTGTCGTACATCATGTTCAGGCTGGAATTGCCGCCGACGATAATCATATCGTAATCCACGCCCGTAAGGTCGGACCATATTTTTTTCATTTCCGGCAATCCGAAAGCCAAACCGTAGTTACGGCAATCGGTACCATCGTGCGCACGGCAATCGGCTACCGTACGCTGACGGGACAAAAGACCGAGACTCAGATCAAGCTGTTCCGCGCACGGTTTACCGCGCGACAGATCCAGTGACAGATTCTGATCCTGGAATCCTTCATATTCAGCCGCAACAGTCGCCTTTTCCTCAAGCAGTTGCGCGCGATTCATTTCGGTATATTTCATGATGCACCTCTTTATGTATTTCCGTATATTATTTTTATATGTATATGCCCGGTTCCCGTCGGCGATTCCCCGCCGGACGCGCGGTTAACGCCAAACGATCGGCCGATCATTTGCTTATGAAAGGGGTTATCCGTGCATATATAAATGCAAAGGATAGCCTACGCAGAAAACCGACATCAGAGTCGGTAGCAAGTTCCAGCAAAACGAAACGGACGCTCTCCGGGATTGTGAGAAGTCCACTGCGAATCGTTCTGTGCGTATTATACCGCATTTTGAATCGCATTGCAATAGTTTTTGCAAAAATACTTGTAATTTTATTCTGTTTTCTGTGTTTTTTGCAAGAAGTATACGGCGTATATGCAAAACGGCATTAGGAAGCACCCGAAATTAAGAAGTTTGTTTTTAAATCGTACTACAAAAACTTTCCGAAAAGACACGGTTTCTTATTTTTCAAAATAACGGCTCTATCCTTCGGGCGAAGAGATAGCAATATTAATTGATTTTTTACAACTTTTCGCATTTTTCTCAAAAATCCCCCTTGACATCCCGATACAATCGTGATATAATATCACAGTGTCGACGGAAACCAAGTCGACAGATCTGGGTGTGGCGCAGTTGGTAGCGCGCTACCTTGGGGTGGTAGAGGCCGCAAGTTCAAGTCTTGTCACTCAGACCAAATAAAGCCGAAAACGAATCGTTTTCGGCTTTATTTTTTGCATTTTCGGGGCTAAATCGGGTGCTTTTCCACCACTTCGGCACCACCCGAAATTCCGAAAATTTTTTGACCACATGTTTGACCACAGTTGGAGCATAGGCGAATCGTTTGGTCGCTTCTGTTCCGGTACGCTCTTCCCAAAAAACTAAATTCAAAAGGTTCCCGGATGTACCCTCCGAGAACCTTTTTCTTTGTTTACTGCGTATCAAAAAAGCATTTTCTCTTCCGTGCCTTACTTAATATTCACAATAAAAATTTTGCTTTGTGCAACGCAATGCCCTTTCTTAAATACAAAGCATTGTACCGCATGTGAACCAGTATATAATGTGCTTTCGTGGTGCTTTATCTCATTCATACCTTCTTCTGAAAATTCACCACGCAATGCATTTGCAGATCTTGCTTGATAACCAGTATTTACAACTTGCCATTTTAACTTAAATGGCTTTTGTATTCAAATGGATAGATACTTATATGTAGTTGATTTGTTTGATGAATAAAGTAAAATTTGCAAAAATATGTTGTATCGCCAATTTGTAGTTCACCTTCCGGGTAATAGTAGTCTTCTTTTTCCGTGTCAACAATAAACCAAATATCAAATTCATCGCACACCCAAAGAGCGTCACCATAATCGGGCGGTCTTTGATCTGAATAAGGATCAAACTGACATCCCGTTAAACACATTATAACGCATAACACGAGAATAACTAATCTTTTCATTATTATTACCACCATCCTAATTTTCCAGCTACTCCCCAAAACAATAATGGCTTGCAACCGTTTTCTTTCAGAAGGTCGATATATTTCCAAATAGAAATGGACTTTGTTCCATATTTCTTTTTGTAATAAGAATCATTATAAAACCTAAATGATCCACCTGCACCGCCACCGGTTTTTATTCCTGCGACATAATGGAGAGAAGAATTCCAACCTTTGTGTTGATACAAAACAATGATTCCTCCGGACAATTCAGCTTTAATCCCCCATAAGTATGTGATTGGACCAGCGGTATATCTAAACACGAATTTGCTTGCCAAGTATCTGGTTACCGATGTGGGTGATATACCAACAACTCCGATGTTGTTATATACAATAGAACCATACATCCAACGCAAATTAGAAAGTACTTTCTTGATCGTGATTTTCTTGCTATAGGAATGTAGAATATTGTATATCGCAATAGCACCGCAGCCATTGTCTTTGACGTTACCCCAAAATCCTACAGCAACACTTTTCCAAGAAGAATCGTTTTGATTATCAATATATCCAGAAGATGTTCCAAAACTATCAATCCTAAGAACCGGTTCGTTCAAACAATAGGTCATTAGATTTGCAAAAAGAATCATTTCTTCCTGGATAAGGATCTCCGCTCTATCAGATATAATAAATCTACCAACACTCGCATCATAATACCTACTCTGCAGATAATACAATCCAGTCTCTTCATCGTAGTAGTAACCACGGTATCTGAACGGGTTGATGGTTGCAATCCTGCACGCAGTCGAATCAGACCTGATTGTCGGTACGCCCCACGCGTCGTAGGTATACTCGGCAACCGTTTGCGCATTTTTGTCCACAATGGCGATAACGTCGCCCTGCAGGTTCTTTAAGAAGTAGTACGGTTGCTTGTTGTAGAGAATACCGCAAACATCGTCTTCGTTGCTGTACAGCGGTACAATCTCGTTCGTTCCCCACACTTCACGCAGAAGCTTCGTTCCGTCGTGAGTATATTCGTGCTTGATACCATTTACGGTCTTAGAGATACGAATACCATTTGCGTTGTAGGTGTAAGTATTGCTATCAAAGGACTTAAGTTGGCGTCCCCTTTCCCACGTCAGCGTATGTCCAAGGTACGTCGTCGGGTTGCCTTGAGCGTCGTATATCAGTTCCTGACCGTTATAACACGTAAGAAGGTCTTTCCATGCCGTATCGCCGTAACAATACTGTATACCGTTCTTACTGATGATATTACCATAGCCGTCATACCGCATGGTATTCTCGACTTTACCGTTTACCGTCTCGGTCAGAAGTTGCCCCTGCGCGTCGTAGGTATACCTCGTGTCCGTGCCTTTGCTGTCCGTTACACGTACGATTCTTTCTTCTTTATCGTACTCGTACGAAAGCGTTCGTCCGTCGGACATTACGATCTGGCTTACAAGTTGCGTTGTCGCCGTGGACTTGATCTTGTCGTTGTTTTTGTGCGTATCCGGCACACTGCCCGCATGGTAAGTGAACTGTCTCGACACAAAGCCCTTGCCGATCTGCAATTCGTCAAAGACTTTTCGCCCGAAAGAGTTGGTCTTGGAGTGACTTGTGATGTTCTGCCCGCCGATTTCAAACCGTTTTACTGTGTTTTCCTTCTCCTTGATATGCCTTTCGGAGCAGGACTATCATTCATAACAATCAAAACAATCAAAAGAATAGTAAACAAGATGTTTTGAGTGTTTCAAATAAGCTATCATTCCCGTATATGTCTCGCCCGCTTCGAGTTGCGGATCTGTCGGTATTGTAAGTTGATATTTTTGCCCCTTACTGTCTTCCACTAATGCTTTGTCCATACTGCCCGATTTTATATAACGGCTTCTGACTATTGTCACTGTCGCATTTTCAAGAACTACATATGCCGATTCACAATAATCTTTATACGCCGGGATAAATTCCCACATTTGTAGTATGAACAATACGACTGTAAGAATCGTAACCCCTATCAGCATAATTGTTAACTCTTTCGGAAATTTTATATATTTTCCTACAATCAAACCCGTTATAATGCATAAACATCCCAATCCCACTGATTGAAATACAGCAAATAGTCTTTTTTTATACAAGCAACGTATGCTTTCCAAAATAATGCTATCCATAATACTCTCCTTTCATAGAGAAAAATGTCTGCAAATTCAGAATCATTTTTTTGCATAACCGATGAAAAACTTTTTCTCCGTTCCCATTATACCAAATTTTCCATCATCTGTCAATAAGAAAACTCCGCACCTCATAAGAAGTGCGGAGCCCCTGTCAATAAGGTCCTTCAATAATTACCCAATCCAGAAGTCGTTTGGAGTGTTCTGCTCCTTAGAGTTACGTCTGTAGTCATATCTGCATAATCCGAACACATAAATCTTTCAGACATTGCATCGAAAAAAATCTTACTTCTGGCCTGTATCTAAATACAGGATTTGACCCATATGTTCCCCATAAACGAGTTTCCCATTATATTTTCCGGGAGCAATGCTATATTCATTTTCTCCATATTTCAAAGTTATCTCCTGATTGTCAAACCGAAATACCGCTTTTTCATAGTTAAATCCGCGCGAAACTTCTACTATCTCAAAAACGCCTTCATAGCCGTATATCGTTTTTTGCTCAATATCCTTTTTAGCTAAAGTTGCCCCCGTCAAGAAACTGCTCGTTACAACAGCAAGCATCACGAGCAATATTACCCATATTGCTATTTTTGTCTTTTTCGTGTTTTTTTTGTTAATTGTGTTGCGCACACCTACAAAAATAACACCAAAAATTGCAAAACACAGAGCAAAAAACGATAAATTACAAGTAGTTTTTAGGTCTTCGTAATATACTGATAGATCCATAATATCACCCGATCATTTAATAAGAAGATTGGCTATGCTATTGATCATTTTATTGGAAATACTAAAAGAAAATGTAACACCAACTCCCAACGCGTAAAATTTCTGCTCAATAAAAGCGGTTCTCTTTCTGATTTTCGCATCAAGCAAAAACTTGGGCAGCTTTTTCTTGTTCTTATTAATTTTTTTAATGTATTTTTCAATCTTTTGGGTTTTGCTTCTGCCTAATGCTCCTCCTATGATTTCTCCTACAATTAAGAACATAACATCCGTAATTAGATTTGTCCACCACAAGCTATTTATTGTACGTCCGACATAAGACAATACAATTACAAGAGCATTTACTAAAATTCTTACAATAGGATTTCCAATATTGAAAAATGATAAAATGCAGGAGAATATTGATAAGGCATAATTCCGAGCAGAGAATGATAATGTTGCATTGGGATTAGAAATCAAAGCAAGGAGATAATCCAACATATCAAAAATCAATTGGATATAAACACCTAAAACAATTCCCAATATGATTTTTGCAAAGATTACAGCAAACGCATACCCCTCAATATCAGAGCCGTTGATTGGTGTGTTATTACAGTATGCAAAAAGATTATAACCAACGCACCCTAATCCTTCTGACAAGATTGCCCGTACATTGTCCGCATTGATAAACCTACCAACCTGTGAGTCATAATATCTGCTCTGGAGATAATACAGGCCTGTTTCTTCATCGTAATAGTAACCACGGTATCTGAACGGGTTGATGGTTGCAATTCTGCACGCAGTCGAATCAGACCTGATTGTCGGTACGCCCCACGCGTCGTAGGTATACTCGGCAACCGTTTGCGCATTTTTGTCCACAATGGCGATAACGTCGCCCTGCAGGTTCTTTAAGAAGTAGTACGGTTGCTTGTTGTAGAGAATACCGCAAACATCGTCTTCGTTGCTGTACAGCGGTACAATCTCGTTCGTTCCCCACACTTCACGCAGAAGCTTCGTTCCGTCGTGAGTATATTCGTGCTTGATACCATTTACGGTCTTAGAGATACGAATACCATTTGCGTTGTAGGTGTAAGTATTGCTATCAAAGGACTTAAGTTGGCGTCCCCTTTCCCACGTCAGCGTATGTCCAAGGTACGTCGTCGGGTTGCCTTGAGCGTCGTATATCAGTTCCTGACCGTTATAACACGTAAGAAGGTCTTTCCATGCCGTATCGCCGTAACAATACTGTATACCGTTCTTACTGATGATATTACCATAGCCGTCATACCGCATGGTATTCTCGACTTTACCGTTTACCGTCTCGGTCAGAAGTTGCCCCTGCGCGTCGTAGGTATACCTCGTGTCCGTGCCTTTGCTGTCCGTTACACGTACGATTCTTTCTTCTTTATCGTACTCGTACGAAAGCGTTCGTCCGTCGGACATTACGATCTGGCTTACAAGTTGCGTTGTCGCCGTGGACTTGATCTTGCCGTTGTTTTTGTGCGTATCCGGCACACTGCCCGCATGGTAAGCGAACTGTCTCGACACAAAGCCCTTGCCGATCTGCAATTCGTCAAAGACTTTCCTGCCGAACTTATCGGTCTTTGAATGGCTTGTGATGTTCTGCCCGCCGATTTCAAACCGTTTTACCGTGTTTCCGTTCTCCGGCGTGTCGTAATACGATACCGACTCCGAGCCTTCCTCCGGAATCACGCGCTTCTTTGTCAGCTTGCCGTCGTTGTCGTATACATACAGTATCGTATTCACCAGCGTTTTCGACGTAACGCCGCTTCCGTTCCATACTGCCGTATACTCTGTCGCACTGACAATTTGGTCCTCCTCGTATATATAATTATACTCTTTACCGCCCGTTGTGTCAATACTTCTGACAATATTTCCCTTTCCGTCGTATACATAACGGTATTCCGCTTTCACGGTTCCCGCTGCGTTATACCATTTTTCCGCCGTCATCTGTCCTATGCTGTTATAGGTGACTTTCATATAGTCGCCGTTGGCATAGGTCACCTTTTTCAGGCGGCCGTTGCCGTTCTTGTATTCATAAGAGATAAGGTTTTCCGCCTTGCCGTTGACGCCGATCGACGCAAGGTTATGGAACGGGTTGTAGTTCAGCACGTATTTCATTCCGTCGCCGCGCGTAATGGCCGTCATATTGTCAAACGCGTCGTAGGCATAGGACACATTGGCAATCTCCGTACCGGCATTATTCCCGCTTTTCGGAGTGATGGTTTTGACTTTTGTCGTTCTGCCCGAATCGTCATATTCGTAGGCGGTCACATTGCCGCAACGGTCGGTTATCTCTTTCCGGCGCGACGTTTCGTATTCCACCGCATACTGCGTTTTGTTGTTCCGGGTATCCGTTTCGCTCACGAGGTCGTTGCCCGCCTCATTGTTCGCGGTGCAGGCGTTATCGACGTTATAGGCAAACGCGCGGTACAGCGTACCGAATTCGCCGTCCGTATACGTGGTTTCCGTCAGCGTATTTCCGAAAGCGTCCGTCACTTCGCTGAATTCCTTCGCCGTTGACGTTGCCACCGTTTCCGGGGTCTCCGTCGTATCCACGTCGGGTTCTCTGATCTCAAAATCCTCGGCGCGGAGGTCGGTTTCCACACTGTTACGCACCAATTGAATATCGTCGAAGTACGCGGAATTGATGTTATAGCCGTAGTCGCAATAGACCCTCACGCTTTCAATCGTACGGTATTTGGCCTTTGAGAACTGCACCGACGCAAACTGCCATTCTTCCGTACAGGGCGAGAAATCCGCCACATACGTTTCGGAGGTTCTGTCGTTATAATACGCGTCGTTGTACGTAATCAGGGCGCGCAGGCGGAATGTCGGCGTTTGGGCGCCGGGGCGTTCCCTTTTCGCGATGCCGCGACCTTTTGCCCAACCGGACAGCGTAAATGTTTCGCGCGTGCTCCGCGCCTTTTTCACGTCTGCCGTCTGATATGCATATTTATTTTGCGACAGACTGCCCGGTATACACAGCGCGCTCTTCATATTGAAGCGTTCGCCGTTCACCTGATTGTACATATAGCCGCTGGTCGTCCAGCCGCGCATTGCGCTTTCAAAGTTCCCGTTCTCCAGCATGTTATAGGCATTGACAAACGCATTGTTTTCGAGCTGCGGCGCGTCAATATAGGCGGTGCCGTAACCGTTTGCAAGAACGGCTATTCTGACGTTCTGTTCGGCGGTCAGTTCGAACGGCGCAATAAGACGGATATAACGACTGCTGTACTTATAGTTATGTTCGCTTTCCGCAAGCACCGTACCGTCTTCCCGCGTTACGCGGATAAAGACGCCGGGACGATCAATGTTCTGGCCATAGAACGCACCCACAACGCGCGTATAAGCCGAGAACGTATACTGTCCTTTCGGGAGGGCGCTTACGCTCTGATAAATGCCGCCGTCGGTTGCGGAACTGTTGCCCGAATAGAGTTGTATCACACTGCCGCCGTATTTTGCCGCAGATTCCGATTTCAGGAACGAAGCCGTAACCGCGGAACCTGTGCCGGAGACCGTTGACCACGCTTCCGACATGGTGCCGCAGAACGTGTGGTTTTGCACGAGGTTATTGATATTGCTGACCACCCCGGAGCCGTCATTGCCCGCATAGGGATTGATTCCGCTTTCTTCGCCGCTGACGCCGAACCGTCCCGAATCCTGCGCATAGGCATACCGGCTGATTACCTCGCCGTTATCGTCAAACGTATACACGGTACGGATATTGCGATCGGCGGTTTCCCCCTCGGCCGTATCTTTCGGCTCCGTTGTGGAAACATGCGTATTGCGGGCGGCCACATTGTACTGGTAGACATTGCAGACGCCTTTCTGTTTCGCACCGGAAGCATATCCGTATTCCGTCACCGATTCGATCCGTCCGTTGTAATAATAAGAATATGCAACTTCATATACCGACGCATTGTTATCCTTAAGAAGAATCCGTACCGGCTTCCAGCGATTCAGTATAACATTGGAGTATGTAATATCCACTTTTTTATTGTTCTGATACGTGATACTTGTAAGGCAGTCGCTCACATATTCGTAAGTAATGCTTGTATCGTCGGGAGCCGTGATACTTGCCAGATTGTTGCCGCTGTAGGCAAACTGGAATTCCCGTCCTACGCCGTCGGAAACGCGGGTGATACGGCCGCCGCTGTATGTGACGGTCATTCTGTTCCCGTGTTTATCTTCGACCGCGGTAAGTCGTCCTGCCGCGTCAAAGGTCATCGTCGTATCGCCGCTTGTCAGGGTGCGCAGACCGGGATCATAGCTCATCTCCGCGCCGTTTACATCCGTATAGAGGTGATAGCACTGGCCGCTATCGTCGCAACGCATGTCGTCGCTCTGTTTGAAATAGGTTTCGTCGCCGTTTTCACCGATATACACATATCCGCTATACTGAACGCCGTCCCATGCAAATGTGCACGGGCACATGCTCTGCATAATGTTGAGTTTATAGCCGCGGCCGACATTCATCGCGCTGAAATCCGCGGTCTTAAGTCCGATGGCCGCATTTTGCGTATAGCGATAATTTCCGAGGGCGCTGTTGTAATAATGCTTGATCGTGACCGGCATACGGTTGCCCGCCCACACAAAGTCATCGGTTTCCAGCATCAGGTTACCGCGGGCAAGATCGACGCTGCCGCGGCCGAAGCGGCCGAGATCGTGCGAATGTGCGCGGTGGGTTGTATTCACACCGTACGAAGATTCATAGGTCACCGCGAATTCCGGCGCATAATTTGCGCTGTCACTGCCGTACAGAACCGCATAGCCGCCCGATGTACTGGTTTCGTCGGGAATACGCACGACAAGACGGATGACCGTACTGTTTTCCGCCATACCGGTGACGTCAAACGTATAGGCAACCATGCCGGTGTCCGCGTTCCGCACACACTCGTAATCTACGATTTCGGATTTGAACAGCGGTGTACACTGACCAAGGGTATAGTTGTCGTCCACCTGATAGAGGCAGAGTTTCGGAGCGGCGGAACTGCCGTTTTCCAGATGGGAAGCCTGCTGATAGAATTTCAGTTCCGCCTTTTTGATGCGCGGATTCCACGGCATCTGCGGAACGTCGAGCTGAACATACATACGGTTTGTACTGCAGCCTCCGCTTGCGCCGTTCTCCACGGCAATTTTATGTGTGTCGGAAGAATACAGCGTTCCGTCTTTCCAACTGTATGTATGAATATATCCGCCGTCGCTCACATAGATCTGCGGGTCGACCGTAACGGGGAAAGCGCGCCCGTCCGCATTGATCCATGCGCTGTCCGCCGTGACGGTCAGCACGGTATCGCCGTTTGCGGCGGTGTGCATGTCATATGTCACCGCCGTGGACTCTTCTCCGTTTGCGTCGCGCATGTACGGCGCGGGGATATAAAAGACCTCCCTGTTGTTTTCGTTATGGATAAAGGCGATCCGTTTTTCGTTTTCGTTATGGTGCGGCGTTACATTTTCGCATTGCAGAGTGAAAGCATAGCGGTAAACGTCTTTTCGCTCCTTAATCACGATGTTTTCTTTCACGCCGTTTTCTTCCACGGTGTATTCAAAGTCGGCGTCGGCTTCTGCCCTCTCATAAATGAGAGATTTTGCATTTTCCGCGTCATTCCGATCGGCAATGAGGCGCGGGGCGCTCATACGGTTTGAAAGCGCGCGTCTCTTTCGCGCGGACATAGTGACGCGGCAGTCCCTTTCTTCGATGGAAAAAAGTTCGTCGTTATCCTCCTCTTTATTGAAGTGTGCGACAAATCGGTTTTTGCGGTTGATGTAACTGCGGCCGTCCTCTGCCGCAACAAGCGTATTATCCGCTTCTTCAAAACTATCGGTTTCATGATTATACACATGCACCGATTTTGCGTAGAACACCGCCTGCTGTGTTCCGTCGCTCATGGCAAACACTTTTCTGTTATCGTCCCGAAGCGCGGGGATTTCACTCATGCGCACAACTTTCTTTTTGTGGGAGTGAAGCGATTCCGCCTCGGAAGCGTCGGCCGCGGGCGGCTCTGCCTCCGGTACGGTATCGGTTGTTTTTTCATCTTCCGGCATAAGCGAAATCTTCTCTGTGCCGGTTTCGATATTCATAATTTCGTTATCCATTTCATTTTCCTTTCTTTTAATACTTTTAAATTGTTTTTCCGAGCCGGGCGCATGGATTCGCGTACCCGGCGCAGTGGGAAACTCCGATTATTTTTTTCCTTCGGGCTTTTTGTATTTGTTTATCATCGCCGAAAGTTGTGTTATGTAGATTTCGGAATCTTTTCCCGGGTCGTTGTTTTTCAGGGTATCGTATATTTTCTGCAAAACATGAATTTCAGAATCCTCAAGGAACGTCCGATCCGCGTAATAATGATCCAACACATAAACGCCGCCCTGATATTTGCCCGCCTGTGTGTATATCGGTTCCGTCATGCTCAGGATTTCGATGTCCCGCCGGATTGTCCGTTCGGAGACGTCAAATTCTCTCGCCATATTGGCAATCGTTTCATGCCGCCGCCGTGACAATAGTCGCATAATGGCTGTACGCCTTTCGGCCGTTCCCATGCCTTTCACCTCCTTTCACTTTGCATTTTACCTGTTAACCCGGACAGAACTTGTCCACGTTGAATTTGTCAATCTGCGAAAAATTATATGTAATCGTTCCCGCCGTGTTACTTTGCTATATCCCTTTCCCGCGTCGGAACATGAAATACAGCATAACCGGCGGACCGCTATGAATTCTGCATAAATTCCTTTCTTTATAAAATCACAGAAGCGATACCGGATTACGGCGCCGCACGGATGGAACCGGATTTTTCGCACATGTCGCTAAAGCGGACGGAAAATGTCCGCATTGTTCTGTATCATCATAGTAAAATCAGTAAAACAAAGGAGAAAACTTACTATGATCGCTACAGCACAGGCGAAATACAGACAAACAGAAGACCATGACGTCGAGGCGACGCTCTATCCGCATCGGATTCCGGACAAAAAGCATATCCGTTCGCTTTCCTCCGGCGCCGGCCTTGCCCCCGCCGAGCAATCCGATGATTTCATGACGCCGTTTTATGTCGCCGTTGACCGGCGGCGCCACAGCCGCCTTTTGTACAGAATACAGCGCGGAGTTTATCGTATCGGCGTTTTCCTGCCCTTTTTTCCGTTACCGGAAAAAAGGCAAACAAAGCCGGTTTCCTATACGCAACCGCCCGTATACCGCACACGGTACGGCGACATGTCTTTCCGGTCGGACAACCATCGGGTTACCCAGTTTTTCCGTGTGTACGGCGGAAGCAAAAAGGTGCTCCGCCTGACTCTCAAATGTAAAAATATGTATATGGTTCCGGAGCAGGAGCGCCGGATCGTCACTTTTTACGACAGACAATGCGGTGAAAAACTCTTTACTTATGAAATACGGAATCCCCGTGCTGACGATCCGTCGGCGCCTTTGTCCGTAACGTGCAAAGTCCGCGGCGGCCATCTGTCCCTCAGAATAACGGTGCCGCAATCGTCAGGCGAATCTCCCCGGGAATTTCACACGGTCATGACCGTACACCGGCCGATCCATATGGAATCCGGACATCTGTATCGGGGGCATATACACGGCGAATCCGTTCACACGTTGGAAAGCGGAGAAAACGGTAAAATTTATGTAAGACTTGCTCTGTCCTCCCTATGGGACGGTTGCCCTGTTACAAAAATGTATCTGGCCGTAAAACCGTTTTCCGTTCCGGTAAAATGTCGCCCCGTATTACACGCCGCCGCCATGCGCCCCGATGCCTTTTCTTTTGAAAAAGCCGACCGCGGAACGTTATGCCCGGAAATATCCGGAGAAAATTCGGACGTTCTCTTATACGATCTGAGCGCGTTGCTTGGCAAAAACCCTGCCGCGCAGGAGATCGGCTGTGCGCTTTCACTTTCCTCCAATGATGACGGAAACGCGTTCATGTCCCTCCACGGCACATATTCCGCGTATCACCCGATGACCGTCATACTGAAATATCGCGGAAACGAAAATAACGAAGCGGAACAAAACCGTTCTTATCCGCGTTTTCCTTTTCCCAAAACAAAAACCGTTATACGAAAGGAGGTGCATCGCCATAGAACTTGACGAACTTGCCGTTATACAGGTAAGGCAGGAACAACAATTAAAAACTCTGGAACGCGATGTTTACAAATTGCAGGAGGTACAGAAAGAAATCAAAAGCATGAATGAATCTCTGGCCATTCTGGCAACCGAACTGCAACATACCAATGTCCACCTATCCCGCCACGAAGAGGAGCTGAAAAGCATCGCGGCACGCCCCGCAAAACGCTTGCAGCAAATTGCCACCGCCCTGATATCCGCCTTATCCGGCAGTATCATTTCACTTCTCATCAGCCGATTGCTTTCCTGACCGGCTCCCTGAAATAACCATTTAAAAAAAGCCAAAATAAAAGGAATGAAACATCTGTTTCATTCCTTTTATTTTTGATTGCCGCACCGTCAGCGATGCCGGACAAGCGAATCCGCGATGATCTTCTTTGCCGCGGATTTCCCCGAAAGCGCGGCGGACGGAAGACCTCCCGGCGGGCGGTACCACTGCCCTGCAAGATAAATATTCCGATACCCCCTCGGTGTTTGCGGAACCGCGAGCGGCAACGCCTTTCCCGTTACGGCAAAACTCATAAAAGCGCCGTAAAAAGAATCGAAATACCGATTATACGTGGCGGGTGTCCATGCGTCTATCACCCGTAGTTTCCCGGCGAGCATCGGATAATGCTTTTCTATGCGGTCCACGATTGCATGAGCAAGTTCCTCTTTCCTCAAACGGTATCTTTCGGGATCTTCCGCACGCAGACGCATAAAGGTACGCGCCGTTTCCGTGTGCTGATAGATCATGCATTGCAAAAGGCCCTTTCCCTCCGGCATAAATCCCGGTTCATGCGAAAACTCCCGTACGGTCAAACGGGAAATGCACCGCCCGTCCGATAAAAGCGGAAGTATCGGGAATCCCGCCGTTCCGCGGAACGGCAGTTCCGTACCGTCCACCGCAATGGCCGTCTGAAATGCCGAAAAAACGGGAAATGCACGCCGCCGTTCATATTGGGACAAAAGGCGGCGCGGCATGGAAGCCGTAGGCAATAACCGTCCGAAAGTAACGGCGCTGTCACATGCGGCCACAATATAATCGCCCGCCACCGTTTCCCCGTCGGCGAGACGAATACCCGTCGCACGATCGCCGTCGGTCATAATCCCGGCAACCGGACTGTCCGTATAAAGATACCCGCCGTAATCAAGAAAACGATTGGCCATTCTCTCCGCCATGGCGCGGGATCCGCCGGCGGGTATCCCGCCGTTCCCCGAAGCAAACGCCGCATAGGCGAGAACGAGGCCGAGCGCGGAATATTCGCCGCCGATATAATCGGTAAAGGCCGCGGACAAAAGCGGATGCCGGAAAGACGCCGAAAGCCGGTATAAAGATGTCGGCAGATAACGCATGATCCCTTCCATCTCCATGATCCGTTCCCGTATCCGGCCGCCGTTTACCGTGACGCTTGCCGCCGCGTCCACGGCTCTGAAAAACCGTTCTATCTCCGTAACGTCGGCCGGTGAAAGACGGCACATCTCCCGGCGCGCACGGTCGGTGTTACGGTAAAAAGAAACGCGTTCGTTTTCACTTTCGGATGAAAAAAGCGCCTCCTGCTGATGAACGTCGATATGTCCGCCGAGTGCGCCGACCTCTTCCCAGAGTCTGTACAAGGCATTGTCCGGGCGCGTGCCCGTCAGCCAATGAATACAGTTATCAATGTGGTAGCCGTTACGGTCCCAACCCGTCAGATTGCCGCCGGCCATATGGTTTTTCTCATAGATCTCACAGTGAAAACCGCGCTTTGTCAAAAGAATACCCGTCGTAAGTCCGGCAACGCCGCCGCCGATAATCAATACTTTTTTCATAAAATCACCATCCGTATGAGTTGATTTTTACCGTATCGGACGGTTTCTATGCAAAAAACAAAAAGCGGGAGAGAAAAAGCGTCACGGCAACCCGCTGAACGCGGAAAATGCTCTTTCTCTCCCTGTATGCGGCGGAATTATTGCTTTTGTTTCAGCACGCGGAACAAAAGCAACAGCGTCGCGCAAGATATGGGCAATAACGTATAAAACGCGGTGGCGGCGGAAATCAGCGACATACCGAGCATATATACGACTGCGAGCGCGGACAGAAAGCATATGTACAGAAGCGCGACGAGAAAGGCGGAAAACGCACGGCTTCCCGTTTTTTTGACGGGCGCGGGAGTCACTAACCGTAGAAGCTCATCGCTCAAAAGCACTTTCTTTTCTTTATCGGCGGTATAGCTTTGCAATTTCATAGATTTAACTCCTTTTTCCGAATCGGACATACTGTTATTTTATATGCGGACAGGCTTGGGTTTATTCCGTCCGTCATATTTTTCCTGTTTTGGTTATTTTTCGATGACATTTTTCCGTTTCTGGTATCAGTATAGCACGTCCTTTTTCATTTGTCAAGAACTTTTTTGCCATTTCAGGAAATTTTTCAAAATATTTTTTCCAAAATGTATTTACAAATTTATCCGCATGTGCTATAATACAAGCGAGAAAACTTGCTTGCAAGGGTTTTCGAGCGCAGAATTTCAACGTACGGCTAATATTTGCCGACCGGCAAATATTAAATTGCGTAGCAACAGCAAAAATTTGTTTTTGCTGGCCGTGTAATGTTATAATACAAGCGAGAAAACTTGCTCGCAAGGTTTTTCGAGCGCAGAATTTCAACGGAAACGGCGGTTTGGCGAAGACAAAACGCATGGCAACGACAGTTGCTGACAAAATTTCATTTTGTCCCGTTTCCATGTTATAATACAAACAGAAATAAACATTCTGACGATCCCGGAACCGACTGTTTTCGGAAAGTGAGGCCTGTATGTCATTTATTGATAATGTAAAAAAAATAAAACATGAATCCGGCATGACCGCCGCCGAGCTTTGCTCCGTTTCCGGCGTACCGCTCGGCACGCTGAATAAGCTCCTGTCCGGCGCCATTGAAGAGCCGCGCCTGTCCGTTGCCGTCGCTCTCGCGCAGGCGCTCGGTTGCTCGCTGGACGAACTCTGCGATAATCGCCGCGCGGTCGATTGCCTGTCCCGCGACGAGGAAAAACTCCTCGATGATTTCCGCAATGCCGATTCCTGCGGCCGCGATATTCTGTTGACGATCGCCGGAAAAGAAGCGGCGCGGTATCGTCCGTCCGCGACTATACTGCCGTCCGTCCTGCCGCTTTCCGCCTCCGATTGTCCCGCCTCCCAAAGGAACGGCGCGTCGGATAAAAAGATTCTTCTGCCCCTCTTTTTGCTCCCGGTTTCCGCCGGGCGCGGCGTGTTTCTCGACGGTGACGAAAGCGAAACCATTCAGGTGGACGACACCAAAATTACCGCGCAGGCGGATTTTGCTCTGCGCGTCAGCGGCAACAGTATGGAACCGCTGTTCCATAACAACGATATTCTTCTGATCCGCAAGCAGGAAACCGTTGAAAAGGGTGAATACGGCATCTTCATCGGCGACGGCGAGGGATATTTCAAATGTTTCCTCGGCGACCGTCTCCATTCGCTGAACCCGGAATACGCCGATATTCCTTTATGCAACTTCACCGCATTTTCCTGTTGCGGCAAGGTCATCGGCCGCGTTCCGCGCCGCCTGCGCGGATAAACGCCGTTTTGTCACCGTTTTTACGTCGGCTCCGGAACAGCCGTTCGGCGGCCTACGCATACGAACAGTGAAAAAACCTCCTGTGATATTGTCACAGGAGGTTTTCCTTTGCACACCGTTATGTATCGCTTCCCTTAAAACGGTATTCGCCCGGCGTTTTGCCGGTAAACTTCCGAAAAGTGCGGGTAAAATGCGCCGCGTCATAAAATCCCACCGCCTCGCCGATCTCATCGACCGGCAAAAGTGTCGTTTGCAGGAGCGTCATTGCCTGTTCCATGCGACAGCGGATTATATATTGATGCAGAGAAACGCCGGTATACTCTTTCCATAACCGGTTAACGTAATTCGGATGGTAGGAAAAGGCTTTGCCCACAGTCGCATTATCGCACTTCTCCGTATAATGCGACCGCACATAAGCGGCGATCTGTTGCACAACCGAGGCGGTTTGCGGCAGTTTTTCCTGCGCGGCGACCCGAAAAAAGCAAAGCAGAAGATCCGCCATCAGAAGCGACAGCCGTTCCTCCGCATAAAGGCGGCGGTGACGGTATTCCCTCTCCGCCGTTGTTGCCGTCAGCAGAAGTTCCGGCGCATATACCGCCATCACCGGGCGATACTCTCTGTAACCGGCCGGATCTTCCTTTTCGATCAGGTCGGCGGCGAAAAAACAGGATAAAGGTTGCGGCGGAATCGGAACGGAGAGCGCCGTGTGTCCGTCAAAAAAATCAAAATTGAACGCATACGCGGAAAAAGCATGGTCGCTTTCGTAAAAATACGGTATCCCCGCACGGATAAAAAGCGCATACCCTGCCGTCATATCGTAGGAACGACCCGCGGCGTTTACCGTACATTCGCCGTCGGAAAACAAAAACAATCGGTGATCAGCCGCCATCACCGGCCGCCGGTAAAGTCGCACATCTTCTTCGCATGTCCGCCGTGCATACCGCACGAACGGCATGATTCCGCTGTTTTTCATCCGGAACTCCTTCGGGCAGGATTCCCCTACGCCCTCGCAATCTTCTATAAAAAGTTTATTTTTTACAATTTCGGTGTTGCTTTTCTTCTTTCATTATAGCATTTTTCCGTGATATAATCAAGATGAAATTTACAATAAATAAGGAGAAATTATGATCGAACGCAAATTCAAAAGAACCGCCAAGATCACCGTTTTCGGCGTGGTACACGGCGTATACTTTTCCCAGTTCCCCGGCCTTCGCGAAAAGCTGGAGGGTTATCATCGCGAACTTTGCGAAAAAATTGCGGCAAACGATGTCGAACTTTTTGACTTCGGACTTCTGGAATCGTCAGAAGATTCTTATGCCGCCGCGGATCGTATCTCCGGCGTTTGCCCCGACATCATCTTCTGCAATATGGTCACCTACGCCACCTCGTCGGTCTTTGCCCCCGTTTTGCAGGCGATCGGTAAAACGCCCGTCGTCCTTATCGCTTTGCAACCGCGGCGCGCACTCGACTATTCCGTTGCCTCCACCTTTATGCAGTTGGAAAACGACAATATCTGTTCCGTACCGGAGTTCACCGGCGTTGCCATCCGTATGGGAAAACCCATACAGGGCGTCATTATCGGCACATTGCGCGACGATAAAAAGGCCGAAGCGGAAATTGCCGAATGGTGCGACATCGCCAAGGTTCTGCACGCTCTTCACGGCGCGCGGATCGGCCTTATGGGTCACGTGATGGAATCCATGTACGATATGCACACCGATCCGACGGCCGCGGCGGCCGCTTTCGGTCTTCATGTCCCGCTCCTTGAGATCGACAGCATTGCCGAACTTTACGAGCAGGTCACCGAAGAGGAAATACAGGAGAAAACCGCACTGATCGAACGGGAATTCGACATGCCCGATCCCGGCAGCGATCCCGTTGCGATAAAGCTGACGGAAGAAGACCTCCGCACCGCGGCCAGAGGGGCGGCCGCGCTTGACAGATTCGTGGAAAAATACCGGCTCACCGGACTGGCATATTATTATGAGGGGCTTCCCGGTTCCCTTAACCGCCGGGTCGTCTCCTCATTCATTGTCGGCAACTCCGTTCTGAATGCGCAGGGTTTCCCGATGTGCGGCGAATTCGATCTCAAAACCTGCATTGCCATGCTCATAATGGACAGACTCGACATCGGCGGCAGTTTCGCCGAATTTCATCCTTTCGACTTCGACGGAAATTACATTCTCGTCGGCCACGACGGCCCGCATCATTTGCGTATTGCAGAGGGGAAACCGGTTCTGCGCAGTCTCGTCAAATTTCACGGGAAACCCGGTAGCGGCGCGTCAGTGGAATTCAAAATCAAAGAGGGGCCTGTCACCATGCTCGGTATCACACAGTCCGCCGACGGCAGATTCAAATTCGTCGTGGGAGAAGGCGTATCCGTAAAAGGTGCAATCCCTCCGACAGGCAACACCAATACCCGCGCGTTTTTCGGTTCTTCCGTAACGGATTTCCTGAAAAAATGGGTGATGGAGGGACCGACGCACCACTTTGCGCTCGGTATCGGTCACAAGGCGGAAACCATACAAAAAATCGCCTCTTGCCTCGGTATAGAATGTGTGATCGTGAAATGAAACGCGAACTGTTTGTTTTCTCCGGACAATCCAATATGATGGGAGCCGCCGTCTATCCCCCGAAGATATCCATCGTGACAAAAGACGCCTATGAATATAAACACCGCCCCGTCCTGCTGGGTGCGGAAAGCGGCGAATTCCGCAAGGCCGGATATCCCTGCGGCGAGTTTTCCTATATTGATCCCCACACGGCATTTTCTGCCGGACACCTAAATGAAAAAGGGGAAAGCGATGTTGCCGCATACAGCCGCAACACCTATTTCTGCCCCGCCATGTACAACCTGAAAGACGACGAAAAGAAAGAAACCTATCCTTTCGATTACTTCAGCGAGCAGAACCTGCAACCCGGCGCGACGCTGGCGCCGCTTTTTGCCATGGAATGGGAGAAGCGCGGCCATCTTTGCGCCTACGCGCACATCGCCAAAGGCAGCGTCTCCGTTTTTCACTATTTCAACCGTGAAATGGCGGAACGTTACAACGCCCGTATTCGTGTTCTGAATCAGAAAAACGGTACGCATTTCCCCGAAAACGCAACGGAAATGTATAACGACGGCGCGGCGGCATACTTTTTCCGGAAATGCGGTGACTTCTTCCGCGACGCCGTACGTCGCTTCCCCGACGACGATTGTACGGTGCGGCCTTTTGTCTGGTTACAGGGAGAAGCGGAAGCCGGTCGGGAAAAAGAAGAATATCGTACTGCCCTTGAAATTCTGTGGAAAAAATGCCTTGAGATCGGCTTCACGCATTTTCTGTGCCCGCGCATAGATTATTTCGGCGATCCGCGCATTTACAAGATCATGGAGGGCGAAGAGGACTTTTGCCGCGAAACCGAAAACGCTTTTATCGTCACAAGGGCACTGTCCTTTATGCGCTATCCGGGGCAAAAAACAGATGACTGGTTTACTGAAGAACCGGGAGAAGAATACGCCTGTTGCCGCGACAGTTTTTTCGGATATGAAAACAGCCATATCAACGAAAAAGGTTTTATGCTTGCCGCGCGCCGCATGGCCGACAATACCGTTCGTATTCTGAAAGCGAAAAAAGAACCGATTCCGGAAAAGGAAATCATTATCCCGATCTTAAACGATCGGAGATCCGAAAAGAGGTAACGACATGTATAATATCAAACTGTCCGACAACATTCCCGCTCCGCAACCGGCCGTGTCCGACCGCGTCGTAGCGGTTCACTATTACGCCGCATGGAAAAAGGGTGCGGCGGGTATTCATAACGGTTTCGACGACCTGCACGATTATCCCGAACGCACGCCACTCTGGGGATATTACGACGAGGGAAATCCCGATGTCTGCGACTGGGAAATCAAATGGGCGGTCGAACACGGCATCAATTGCTTTATCCATTGCTGGTATCGCAAAAAAGAGAACATGGGGAAACCCGTCACCGTGAACGACCTCCGATGCGGACACGGCCTTCACGAAGCGCTTTTTCACGCCCGTTATCAGAATTCCGTTAAATTCGCCATTATGTTTGAAGCGTCTCCGCGCTGGGGCGGAACCGACGAAAAAGACATGACAGAACACCTGATGCCTTTCTGGATGGATACCTATTTCAAACGGGAAAATTACCTGATAATAGACAATAAACCCGTTTTGTTCGTATACAGTCAGTATCGTCTTGCCGAAGAGTGTTTCCCCGATGCAGAAACGCAGAAACGGACGTTTGACGCTTGTCGCGCGTATGCGCGGAAGTGCGGATTTGACGGCATGATTTTTGCCGCCAACGTTTACGGAGACGCCGACCGTGCCGTCTATGACGAACATATTGCCCGCGGCTATGATTTTCTTTTCGGATATAATTCCGGCTATTCGCCGAAGGAAGATTATCCGCCGGAAGAAGAGATCATCGAACAGCAATGCGGCATTTTTGAAAAGCGCCTCGAATTTGCGCCGAACGGATTCATTCCGACCGCCTCCTGTTTTTCCGACGCCACGCCACGCACCACGGATGCATGGAAAAAACTCGGATACCGCTTCGACACCTCGCGGATTTTTTATGCGTCCCCCGACGCCTACCGCCGTATTCTGCGGCGAATGAAAGAGGTTTCCGATCGTCTGCCGGAAAACGCATGGGCAAAAAAGATCCTCATGATTGATAACTGGAACGAATGGGACGAGGGGCATTACGTCGCGCCGAGCCATGAATTCGGCTTTCGCTATCTTGAAGCCATCCGTGAAGAACTCACCGCGCGCAACAATCTTCCCGACTACCGCATGCCACAGGATCTCGGTTTCACCGGTTACAACAAAACATGGGGAACGCCGGATCTTTCCGGGATATGCCGGAAAAAATTCCATTTGAAATAAGGTACAATCGTCGTTACGGCGGTAGCCGTTATAACGATAGGGCGCCGATACGGAATCGTCCGTCGGATTCCGGTCGCCCTGCCCGCCCGGAACCGGATCGGTAAGGTTGATCGCTTCGTCACAAACAGTACCGTTTCCCTGCCCTATACAGAAAAAAAGGCCGTCGCATAAGCGACGGTCTTTTTCGGTTTTATTCCCTAACGGGATTCTTAGACGGAAAGATCCTGTACATACAGTTCCCGGACAGTGTCTTCTTTCGGCGCGGGATGATTGCGCGCTTCGAGGAACTTCGATGCGACCTGCGGGAACAGCGCGTAAGAGAGCACGTCTTCTTCGCTCTTTGCAAGACCCTTTGCTTCTTCACGGTACTTCGGCAGTTCGGGCGCAATAAGGTCGGCGGGACGGCAGGTGATCACCGTATCGTTGCCGATGGCTTTCTTGCGAACCTCTTCATTGACTTCACCGGGTACGCGGCCGTATTCGCCGCGGAGAAGACCTTTGGATTCTTTCGTGATCATCTTGTAGCGCTCGCCCTGCAGAACATTCAGTACGGCCTGCGTACCGACGATCTGCGATGTCGGCGTGACAAGCGGCGGATAACCGAAGTCCTTACGGACGCGCGGAATCTCGGCCAGAACGTCATAGAATCTGTCTTCGGCATTGGCCTGTTTCAGCTGAGACAAAAGATTGGAAAGCATACCGCCGGGAACCTGATACAGAAGCGTATTGGTATCCACGTTCAGAACTTTCGGATCAAGCGAACCCGCGTCTTTCAGGCGTTTCGCCACTTTGCGGAAATGCGCGGCGGCCTCGCTCATCTTGGAAAGGTCGAGACCCGTGTCGCGCGGTGTTCCCTGCAATGCCGCCACAAGCGATTCGGTAGCGGGTTGGGAAGTACCGTTGGCAAGGGGGGACAAAGCGCAGTCCACAATATCCACGCCCGCAAGCGTCGCCATCAGGTTGACCATGTCGCCCGTACCGGACGTATTGTGCGTGTGCAGATGAATCGGCACTTTAACGGCGGCCTTCAGCCGTTTGACAAGGCTGTACGCGGCTTTCGGCAGAAGCAGGTTGGCCATATCTTTGATGCAGATGGTGTCGGCGCCCATATTCTCAAGCGTTTTCGCCAGTTCCACAAAATATTCTTCACTGTGGACGGGAGACGTCGTATAAGAAATCGTGGCTTCGCAGATGCCCTTGTACTTTTTGATGGCGCGCATGGCACATTCCATATTCCGCGTATCGTTCAAAGCGTCGAATACACGGACAACGTCAATGCCGTTTTCGATAGATTTCTGCACGAACTCTTCCACAACGTCGTCGGCATAATGTTTGTAGCCGAGAATGTTCTGCCCGCGCAAAAGCATCTGGAGACGCGTATTCGGAAGAGCGCGGCGCAGAGCGCGGAGACGTTCCCACGGATCTTCTCCGAGAAAACGCATGCAGGAATCAAACGTTGCGCCGCCCCAACATTCAAGAGACCAATAGCCGATCTCGTCGAGCGTTTTGCAGGCGGGGAGCATATCGTCAAGCGTCATACGCGTTGCCGCCTGGGACTGGTGCGCGTCACGGAGAATCGTATCCGTGATATACAGTTTATTGTTTGTGGAAAATAGATCTTTAAGTTCCATAACTGCCTCCTTAACCGAATATGCCGATCAGGACGCCCGCGGCGATGGCGGAACCGATAACGCCCGCAACGTTCGGACCCATGGCGTGCATGAGTAAGAAGTTGCCGGGATTGGCCTTCTGCCCTTCGATCTGCGAAACGCGGGCGGCCATCGGAACAGCGGAAACGCCGGCCGAACCGATAAGCGGATTGATTTTTTCCTTGAGGAACAGGTTCATGAATTTTGCAAACAGAACGCCGCAAGCGGTGGCAACACCGAAAGCGACAACGCCCATCACGATAATTTTAATTGTCTGCCACGAAATAAAGGTCGAAGCCGTAGCGGTGGCGCCGACGGAAATACCGAGGAAGATCGTCACGATATTGATGAGTTCGTTCTGCGCGGTCTTGGAAAGACGGTCAACAACGCCGGTTTCACGGAACAGGTTGCCGAGCATCAGAGAGCCGACAAGCGGCGCGGCGGAAGGAACGAGCAACGCAACGAACGCCGTCACGATGAACGGGAAAACGATCTTCTGCGTCTTCGATACCGGGCGCAGTTCTTTCATCACAATCTCGCGTTCCTTTTTCGTCGTCAGCGCACGCATAATGGGCGGCTGAATGACGGGAACAAGCGCCATATAGGAGTATGCGGCAACGGCGATCGGCCCGAGAAGATGGGGCGCCAGTTTCGTTGTCACAAAAATAGCGGTCGGGCCGTCCGCGCCGCCGATAATACCGATCGACGAGGCTTCCGCGCCGGTAAAACCGAGCGCAACGGCGCCGAGATAAGTGGCGAAAATACCGATCTGTGCGGCCGCGCCGAGCAAAAGCGACTTCGGATTCGCAAGAAGCGGGCCGAAATCGGTCATCGCGCCTACGCCGACAAAAATCAGGCAGGGATAAATACCGAGTTTCACGCCGAGATACAGATAGTCGATGAGTCCGGCGGTGATCGTCGTCCCGTTGGCGGCGACAATGGATTCATACAGGCTGTCCGATACAATGGTAAGTCCGGCAAGAGCCTCTTTTGTCATATCGGCGGATGCCGTGGCGGATACATATTTGCCGGCGTCAACCGCCGCGCCGCCGAACAGTTCCCAGTTGGTGTGACCACCCGCGAAAAGTATCTCATGGAACATTTCCGCGCCGGGAAGGTTCGTCAGAAGCATACCGAAAGCAATCGGAAGGAGGAGCATCGGCTCAAACTTCTTGACAATGGCAAGGTAAGCCAGCACGAACGCAACGGCGATCATGATCAGCATTTTCCAGTTCTGTCCGTCTCCGAAGAGATAGAAACCGGTCTGCTTCAGAAAATCTACTACAGCACTCATGGATAAAGCCTCCGCTTATGCGATGGTGCAGAGCGTATCGCCCATCTGAACGGAAGCACCCTTCTGCGTGCCGACAAACGTAACCGTGCCGTCGCAGGGAGACATGATTTCATTTTCCATTTTCATGGCTTCGAGAATGAAAAGAACGTCGCCTTTCTTTACGGCTGCGCCGTTTGCAACGCGCACGTCAAGAATTGTGCCGGGCATCGGCGCGTCGATCTTCTGACCGCCGGCAGGAGCAGCGGCCTTGGGAGCGGGAGCGGCGGCTTTGGGAGCCTCGGTCTTGGCGGGAGCGGCCGGAGTCGCATTTTTTACTTCGTCGACATCCGCTACTTCCAACGTGATTTCATACAGATTTCCGTTGACATTAACCTTATACTTTTTCATATGTTGATTCCTAACCTTTCATTTCATACGGATTAAAGTTTTTTAAAAGAAAGAATGCGAATGGCCGAAAGATCCGTTCCCGTTTCTTCGGCAATGGCGGCGGATATTGCCGCAATGAGTTCCCCGCGGTTCGGAATCGCTTCCGGCACGGCGGTATGCGGTACTTCGGCAACGTTTTCTTTTACGGCTTCCTTATTCTTTGCGGGTGCGGCTTTGTCACAAACAATGTTGATAAGGTCGCAAAGCAGAACAAGACACACAAGGCCGAAAAAAACAATGGCAACGCCGAGAAGTACGACAAGTGCGTGATTCATTTCTCCTCCTTTTCTTTCCCGCGCCGAACGGCAACCCGCCGTCCGATCGGAAAACAATAGCAGTATAACATTGTAAAATACAACTTTGACAATAGTTTTGACCGAAACTCAAAATATCATCAGTTTATTATATGATAAAAATATAACAATTACAAGAGGTTTTTGAAAATTTTTCCGAATTCCGACGAAAAAAGGGGTTCCGACGCGCGTCGGAACCCTTTTTTCAACGGCTCATAATACGACGCCGTTATCGGGGACAGGCAATACGGAGCCTTTGTATATCAACTGTCCGAACGGCCGCCCTGTGACCGTACAGGAAGCAAGCGCGCCGTTTTCCCACGTCATATCCAGTTTGGCGCCGCCGATGAGACGAACGCCGCGCAGACTGCCGTTTTGCCATTCGGACGGAAGCGCCGGGAGCAGATAAGTATTTTCGCCGTCGGTCTGCACAAGTATTTCGATGATACCGGACACAACGCCGAAATTGCCGTCGATCTGAAAGGGCGGATGCGCGTCGAAGAGATTGGGATACGTCCCCCCGGCAGTGTCGCCCGCGCGGACCGGATTCAGTTGTCTCTTTATCAGGCGGAGCGCATGGTCGCCGTCGCGGAGGCAGGCAAAGAAGTTGATCTTCCAGCTGATACTCCAGCCGGTGCCCTCGTCGCCACGGTAATACAACGTCTTTTTGGCGGCCTCGATCAGGGCGGGCGTTTTTTCCGGCGTGATTTCATGAGCGGGATGAAGAGCATACAGATGAGAGACATGGCGGTGGTGCGGATCATACCATTCTTCGTCTTTATACCACTCTATAATGTCGCCTTTTTTGCCGATACGCAGCGGCAGAAGCCGCGGCAGAGCCGAACGAATGCGCTTTAAAAACGCGTCGTCCTCCGTTCCCGTAATATCCGCGGCCTTCAGACATTCGGAAAACAGTTCGCGGATAATGCTCATGGTCATAGCGGAGGTGACGGCAACGGCGCAGATGTTTCCGTTTTCGATAAATATATTTTCCGGCGAGGTGGACGGCGACATCACAAGATAACCGTCCTTATCCTCCGTCAGCATGCAAAGATAGAAGGTTGCCGCGCTTTTCATCAACGGATATGCCGTATTACGGAGAAATTCCTTATCGGCCGTATAAAGATAGTGATCAAACAAATGCCGGCAGAGCCAGCCGGAACTCATCGGCCAGAACATCCAGCACGCGTCCATTGTGGTCGGGAACGTTTTCCGCCACAGGTCGCTGTTGTGATGCACGACAAATCCGTCCGCGCCGTACATGGTTTCGGCGGTGCGGGCACCGTTTACCGCCAGTTCGCCGATCATTTTTACAAGCGGCAGATTCAGTTCGGGAAGATCGCACATCAGAATCGGCCAGTAGTTCATTTCCAGATTGATATTCGTCGTGTAATTGGAGTGCCACGGCGGCGTAAGGCTGTCATTCCATATGCCCTGCAGGTTCATCGGTTGCGAGCCGGGGCGCGACGCGGAAATGGCAAGATAGCGCCCGTAATTGAAAAACAGCGTTATAAGTCCGCGGTCGGCGCTCCCCTGTCCCGCCGCAAATTCACGGAGACGGCGATCGGTCGGCACATTTTTTTTGCCGTCCGAACCGATGTCCAGCGCAACGCGGGAATACAGCGCCGTATAGTCGTCGGTATGCCGTTTGAAAAGCGCGGCATACGATTCTTTTTCCGCGGCCGCCAGAATTGCGGACACGGCGGGTTTATATGCTTTCCCTTCCAGATACGGGTGCTTATCGAATCCGTTGAAACTGCTTTCTGCCGTAAAATAAAGAATGGCGTCGGTAGCGTTTTTTACCGAAAGCGCGCCGTTTTCCGGCGACACCTCGCCGTCGGTCACGACCCTCATCGCACCGCGGTAAAGGATGCCGCGCTTTGCGGGGTCGTCGGAATACAGAAAGTCGCGTTCCGGGAACATCGCGCGGTTGGCCGGCGAATTGGCGATACACTCGCCGTCAAGGATCAGCGTATTGCCGTCGACCTTAATTTCATGCTTCATGTCCGAAGCAAAAGAAACCGTAAACGACAGGCTTCCCCGTTTCCCGGCCGTGATACGGTAAACGATCACCCGATCGGGAAATGAGGCGAAAGCCGTGGCAGTGACCGGATTTCCGTCGCGTTTGCAATTCACGCGATGAACGGCCTCTGTGAGATCCAGCGTACGGCTGTATCCGGTGATTTCGGCTTCGGGGAAATCTATATACAAATGACCGAGAGGCATGTATGCCTCCATGTTGAAGCGGGCGCAGTGCTCTTCGATAATTTTGGTTGCGCGGAAACTGTCACCGTCGTCCAAAGCGCGGCGTGCGGCCGAGAGCGCCGCTTCCACGTTCCGTGCTTCGGGTTCCCGCGGGTATCCCGTCCACAGTTCGTCAAGATTCAGGGCAATATGTTCTCTTCGCATATCGCCGTATACCATAGCGCCGAGGCGGCCGTTTCCGAGCGGAAGCGCCGCATTCCAGTCGGCGGCCGCCGCATCGTAATAAAGACACGAAGTGTCATCTGTACAATAATCCATCTCTGCTCGTTTCTTCCCCTGCTCCACGTTTTTTCGGGAACAGCGGACAAAATAAAATAAGGGCGTTGCACACCCTTATTTTATTACAATATTTCGGAATTGTCAAGAAATTTTGTCGTCGCCGGCGCTGTTCGGCAGAGCCTCTCCCATCATGACGAGCGGCAGGCGGAACCAGAACACGCTTCCGTCGCCGGGAGTGCTGTCCGCGCCGTATGCCGCGCCGTAATCGGAGAGAATCTTCCGCACGATCGCAAGCCCGATCCCACTGCCGACGCGCGCGCGGCTGTGCGTTTTGTCGACTTTATAATACCGCTCGAAAATATGCGGCAACTCTTCTTTGGCAATGCCGATACCGTGGTCGCGCACGGAAACCGTCACCGAGGATTCCGTTTTCCGGCAGGTAACCTCGATTTCGCGGCTGTCGCCCGAATAATTGACAGCGTTATTTACCAGATTGCAGAATACGCGCATGATCTCCACATGGTCGGCGTACACGGGCGCCGCGCCGTCGGTCTCATAGGCAAACGTAAATCCGGCGGCCGCTTTCATGCGGCGGTAGCGCTCCAGCGTTTCTCCCACTGCCGCGGAAATATCGAAGATCTCTCTCCGGCTGTCTTTGGTATTGCAGGACTGATAGCGCGACAGTTCAAGAAGATCGCTCACGATTTCGGACAGGCGTTGCGCCTCGTCGATCACCACCTGCATGTTGTCCGGTGTGCGTTCGCTTTCGATGTCGCGCATCACTTCGCCGTAACCGATAATCATGGTCAGAGGCGTCCGCAGATCGTGCGATACATTGGCAATCAGTTCTTTTTCATAGCGATCGGTACGTTGCAGTTCCTCCGCCGAGGCCGAAAGCGTTGCCGACAATTCCGCAATCTCCCGGTAACCGCTGTCGCTCTTTTCATTATAAATTCCCTGCGGCAACTCCGCGGCGGCACGATTCATACGGATCAGGGGACGCGTCATACGGCGTGAAAAGAAATAGGATAGGATGACGGCCGTCACAAAAATCAGAAGGGATACGATAAAAAGCTGATAGCGCAAAATACTGACGGTCGCGTCCGCCGGGCGGAAAGGACAGTCAAGAAGCAAGAGAATATTTTCTCCGTCTTCCGTCGTATGCAGATCGGCATACAGAAGCCGCGTCGAAAGACTTGCCGCGTCCGCGTCTTCGCTCGGACGGAAAGAATAGAACCGTCCCTCTCCGGTGTCCGCAATATCCGCATATATTTTCCGCAGAAACAAGCGGTATTGCACCGTCACCGCGCCCTGCGTCAATCCGCCGGGCAGGGTTGCCGACGAAATTTCCACAGGAAACACTTCGCCGCCGGATTCATAAACGCAATAAAGCCGCACCGAAGCGTTGTTTTTCTCCGCAATCTCCGAAAGGTCGCCCTTTGCCGGAACGTCGCCTTTTTCCGTATACAGCCGGAACACCTCGTCGGCCATATGCGCCATACGGCGTTTCATGGTCGTGCTGTAAAACTCGTCCAGGAAAAAGTATTGCGAGATCCACAGCGCGGCGATGATAAACAGTGCAAATCCGAAAAACCAAAGGAAAACGCCCGTCCGAAGACCGATGCGGCGTTTCTTTTTGCCGGCCGTCGAATTTTCAGTCATCGAAGCGATACCCCACTCCGCGCAACGTCACGATGCGGTCGCTGTACCGACCGAGCTTTTTACGCAACAGTTTGACATGCGTGTCCAGCGTACGGTCGCCGCCGAAGAATTCATAGCCCCACACGTCGCGGATCAGACGTTCGCGCGACAGAGCAATGTTGCGGTTGCGTATCATGTAGAAAAGAAGATCGTATTCTTTCGGCGAAAGAACGGCGGGAACCCCGGCCACCGTCACAATGCG
>CAJLXA010000011.1 GCA_905210485.1 uncultured Eubacteriales bacterium
ACAAAAACAATGGTGTTTTTGGCTTTGACCCTTAACATGAAATGTATTAGGAGGTCATAGCTATGGCGAAATGGGTTTATATGTTTACAGAAGGTAACGCTACCATGAGAAATCTCCTTGGTGGCAAAGGCGCAAATCTTGCGGAGATGACGAATTTGGGACTGCCGGTACCACAAGGCTTTACCGTGACAACGGAAGCCTGCACACAGTACTATGAAGATGGCAGACAGATTAATGACGAGATTATGAAACAGATTCTTGAAGCCATTGATCAGATGGAAGTTATCACAGGCAAGAAATTTGGTGATAAGACAAATCCGCTGCTCGTTTCTGTTCGTTCTGGAGCACGAGCATCGATGCCAGGTATGATGGACACAATCTTGAATCTCGGACTCAATGAAGAAGTTGTCGAGACTTTGGCTTGTGCGTCCGGTAATCCACGCTGGGCATGGGACTGCTATCGGAGATTTATTCAGATGTACTCTGACGTTGTAATGGAAGTAGGAAAGAAGTACTTCGAAGAACTGATTGACGCTATGAAGGAGAAGAAGGGCGTTCAGTTCGATGTGGAGCTGACTGCCGACGACCTGAAGGAGCTGGCCGAGCAGTTCAAGGCCGAGTACAAGTCCAAGATCGGCAGCGACTTCCCCACCGACCCCAAGGAGCAGCTGATCGGCGCCATCAAGGCCGTGTTCCGTTCCTGGGATAACCCCCGTGCAAACGTTTACCGTCGCGACAATGATATTCCCTATTCCTGGGGTACTGCCGTTAACGTGCAGATGATGGCGTTCGGCAACATGGGCGACGATTGCGGCACCGGCGTTGCGTTCACGCGCGACCCTGCTACCGGCGAAAAGAAACTCATGGGCGAATTCCTTGTCAATGCACAGGGCGAAGACGTCGTTGCCGGCGTCCGTACGCCTATGAAGATCGACGAAATGGAACAGAAGTTCCCCGAAGCGTTTGCGCAGTTCAAGAAAGTCTGCAAACTGCTCGAAGACCACTACCGCGATATGCAGGATATGGAATTCACCGTTGAATCCGGCAAACTGTATATGCTTCAGACCCGTAACGGCAAGCGTACCGCGCAGGCCGCTCTCAAGATCGCATGCGACCTCGTTGACGAGGGTATGCGTACGCCCGAAGAGGCCGTTCTCATGATCGACCCCCGCAACCTTGACACGCTTCTGCACCCGCAGTTCGACGCCAAGGCTCTCAAGGCCGCAACGCCTGTAGGCCGCGGTCTCGGCGCTTCTCCCGGAGCTGCCTGCGGCCAGATCGTCTTCACGGCGGCTGACGCGGAAGCCTGGAAAGAACAGGGCAAGAAGGTCGTTCTTGTCCGTCTTGAAACCTCTCCCGAAGACATCACGGGTATGAAGGCTTCTCAGGGTATTCTGACCGTTCGCGGCGGTATGACCTCTCACGCGGCCGTTGTTGCCCGCGGTATGGGTACATGCTGTGTTTCCGGTTGCGGCGACATCAGCATGGACGAAGAAAACAAGAAATTCACGCTTGCCGGCAAGACCTATCATGAAGGCGACTTCATCTCCATCGACGGCTCAACCGGTAACATTTACGACGGCGTTATTCCGACCGTTGACGCGAAGATCGCCGGCGAATTCGGCCGCATCATGGCATGGGCCGACCAGTTCCGCAAACTGAAAGTAAGAACCAACGCCGACACGCCCCGCGACGCTAAGAAAGCACGCGAACTCGGCGCCGAAGGTATCGGCCTCTGCCGTACCGAGCATATGTTCTTCGATCCCGAAAGAATCGCCGCTTTCCGCGAAATGATCTGCTCCGACACCGTTGAAGAACGCGAAGCCGCTCTTGCCAAGATTCAGCCGTATCAGCAGGCCGACTTTGAAGCGCTTTACGAAGCGCTTGAAGGCACGCCGGTTACGATCCGCTTCCTCGATCCTCCGCTTCATGAGTTCGTTCCGACCGATGAAAAGGATATCGAAGCGCTGGCCAAAGCACAGAACAAGCCGGTTTCCAAAATCAAGGAGATCATCGCTTCCCTGCATGAATTCAACCCGATGATGGGTCACCGCGGCTGCCGTCTGGCCGTCACCTATCCCGAAATCGCGGCTATGCAGACCCGTGCGGTTATCCGTGCGGCCATCAACGTGCAGAAGAAGCACGCCGACTGGAAAGTCGTTCCCGAAATCATGATCCCGCTCGTCGGCGAAGCCAAAGAGCTGAAGTTCGTTAAAGATATTGTTGTCAAGGTTGCCGATGAAGAAATCAAGGCCGCCGGCATCGACCTCAAGTATGAAGTCGGTACGATGATCGAAATCCCGCGCGCCGCTCTGACCGCCGATGAGATCGCAAAAGAAGCGGAATTCTTCTGCTTCGGTACCAACGACCTGACGCAGATGACCTTCGGCTTCAGCCGTGATGACGCCGGCAAATTCCTCGGCGCATACTACGACCACAAGATCTACGAGAACGATCCTTTTGCAAAACTGGATCAGATCGGCGTAGGCAAGCTGATGGAAATGGCCGTTACTCTCGGTAAGAAAGTACGTCCCGAAATGCACACCGGTATCTGCGGCGAGCATGGCGGCGACCCTGTCTCCGTTGAGTTCTGCCACAAACTCGGCCTCACCTATGTTTCCTGCTCGCCGTTCCGCGTGCCGATCGCACGTCTCGCGGCCGCTCAGGCAGCTCTGAAATACGACAAATAATCGTATAACGTAACCTTGTTCCGACAAGGGTACAGAAGTCCTATGCGGGAATCCGCATAGGACTTCATTTTTTAACAGCGGCGTACTTTCGTTCGGGAAAAAAATTTTTCCTCTTGACAAAAACGATTTTTATGATACAATAATAACAAACTGAATAAAAGCAATGACGAAGACGGAGCGGACACAGCAGGTCATACAGAGAGTCGGGGACGGTGGAATCCCGGCGGACGGCGGTCATGTCTCTTATCCCTTCCGAGCTGAAAGCCCCAAAGTTTACAAGTAGGGTTTTCCGTGCAGGCTACGTAAGTGCATAGGACCTGACAGAGTCTGAAGTGGTACGGGATAACCGTACAATTTGAGTGGTACCGCGGATCTTACTGACCCGTCTCAAAGCGATTTGAGACGGGTCTTTTTGTATTTCCGCGCCGGAGAGCACCCGGCATCTCATTCGCACACAATACCGTAAATATCATACAGACCGCTTCTGTATGCGATAAGGAGTATAAAATGAAATTAAGCAAACAAAAAATGTTGGTTGTCAGTTTTATGTTGTTTTCTCTGTTTTTCGGTGCCGGCAACCTGATTTTCCCGCCGTTTCTGGGACAAAACGCCGGCAATCATACACCGCTTGCTCTTCTCGGATTTCTTATAACGGCAGTGGTGCTTCCGGTTCTCGGCGTGATTGTGGTTGCACGCTTTGACGGACTCGACAAACTGGGAAGACGTGTGGGACGTCCGTTTTCCTCCGTATTCACACTTCTAATCTATCTGTCCATCGGGCCGGGACTCGGAATACCGCGCGCGGCCTCGGTACCGTTTGAAATGGCAGTCGCGCCGTATCTGCCGGAAGAGGCCGATCCCGGCCGCTTTATCGTAATATATTCTCTTTTGTTCTTCCTTATCGCGCTGTGGTTATGCCTGAATCCGGGAAAACTGGTCGACCGTATCGGTCACATTCTCACGCCGACGCTGCTCCTTTTGCTTCTGTTTCTGTTTTTCGGTTTCCTTTTCCGCGGAGAAGTTCAAATTGCAACGGCCGGCGAAGCATACAGAAACGCCCCGTTTCTGAAAGGCTTTGTGGAGGGTTATAACACAATGGACACGATTGCGGCGCTGAACTTCGGATTGGTCATCACCACGGCCATCGGTTCATTCGGCCTTACGGAAAAGCGGGACAGAATACGCCATACCGTGCTTGCCGGACTGTCGGCCGGTTTCATTCTCACTTTGGTTTATGCTATGCTTGCCTATATGGGCATGTGCAGTTCCGGCGTATATGCGTTGCAGGAAAACGGTGCGTGGACGCTCCGCTGTATAGTGTATCAGGTATTCGGCGCACCGGGCGCGGTGCTTCTTGCGGCGATCTTCACGCTTGCCTGCCTTACGACATGCGTCGGACTTATCAACTCCATCTCGCAATACTTTTCCAATCTGTTTCCGAAGATCCCCTACCGCGTTTTCGTGTGCGCCGTCACCGGCGTTTCGTTTTTGATCTGCAACCTCGGACTCAGCGCCATACTCCGCATATCGGTTCCCGTGCTGAACATGGTCTATCCCGTTTCCATCGTGCTTATCCTGCTCGGTCTGTCGGACAGACTGTGGAAAGGAAACCGCCTTGTTTACCCGCTTGTTGTGTCAGGTACCGGAATCGTCAGTATCGTATATGCACTCGACGCCGCCAACGTACCGCTTGGATTTGTCGGACATGCCGCGCGTATACTACCGTTTTACGACGCGGGTTTCGGTTTTGTCTGCGTTGCGGCGACCCTCCTTCTTTTCTGCGTGGTCTTTCATGCTTTCGGTATTCTGATACGCCGAAAAAAAGGGGCGTCTTCCGCAACGGTATAACATCTCGCGTCTGATACGCTGCATCTCAAAAAAACAAGGAATATGTAAATAAATGTTTACATATTACTTGCATGTATGGAAAGAAAGCCGAAGTATGCCGGTGCGGACTTCCGTTACAGCGGATCGGAAAATCCTTTGCCGTGAACCTCGCTGACCGAATTGATGATGATAAAGGCGGCGGGGTCAACGCGCGTGATGGCCGCTTTGGCCTGCGAAAGCTGGCGGGCGGAGATTACGCTGAGAACGGTATCGCCCTCGCTTTTTTCATATCCCGTGCGGCTGTGGAGGAAAGTAACGCCGTGGCCGCTTGTCCACATAAGCGCTTCGGCGACTTCGTTCGGATAACGGGTGATGGCTTTGATCTGCATTTTCTGCATGCCGAAAAGAAGCGTTTTATCCAGCGCATACGCCTGAATACCTACCAGCATAACGCCGTGAAGAACCTGCTCCGGCGTATAGTCCACAAGCATAAACAAAAGAATGGTGGCGTCTATAATCAGAATGGCGGTCGGCAAAGGTATTCCCGCATACTTATGAAGAATAATTTCGGGAATATCCGTACCGCCGGTCGAAGCGCCCGCCCGCACCACAAGGCCGATACCGCAACCGACAAGCGCGCCGGCCATGATTACGGCGGTCAGCGTATCTTCCGTAATGCGAAAAGTCAGGACCCTTTCAAAAAGCGAAAGAAGCGCCGGATAGATGAACGAGGACAAAAGCGTGGAAAAGAAGAATTTCCGGCCGAGAAGAAAGTATGAAAGAACGAGCATCGCCGCATTGAAAATCAGGACAAAAAGAGATACGGGTATGCCGAACATACGGAAAAACAGCAATCCGAGACCGGTCGCGCCGGCCATGGTCAGTTCGTTCGGCGCGACAAACAGCGTGACGCCGAGGGCAAGAAGCGCGTTCCCGATCAGAATCATCGGGAGTGACAACAGCCGTTCTTTGGTGAATACTTTTGTTTTCATGAAGATACCTCCGGGTTTATATTCTCTCCCGCTATGCGGGAATTTTAAACGTATATATAAATTTTCCGCTTCCGGGACGGTTTTTTGAAAAACGGTTGACAAACGGAAAAAAGTGTACTATAATAAAACAGCAAGTAAAGGCTGTGACGAAGAGAGTACGGAAGAGAAAACGTTCAGCGAGTCGGGTACGGTGCGAGCCGACACGGACATTCTCTTTTCGGAAAATCACTTCCGAGCTGCGCCGCCGAACCGCGAGACGCGAAGTAAGGGGCGACGGTTCTCGCCGTAAAAGAGAGACATATGGCGGTATGTCGGTTGCAGGTGGTTGCAAAGTTATTCTTTGACTTTGTCCTGTTCCCACAGGGCAGAGTTTTTTCTTTTTTAAGGAGGTTTTTTATGTACGACAAGGTTTCCCCCGATCTCCGTTTCGTGGAACGCGAAAAGGCTGTCGAAAAATTCTGGAAAGACAATGACATTTTCAAAAAAAGCATTGATTCCCGTGCAAAAGGCGAAGAATTTACCTTTTATGACGGCCCTCCGACCGCAAACGGCAAGCCGCATATCGGTCATGTTCTGACCCGCGTCATCAAAGATATGATCCCGCGTTACCGCGCCATGAAAGGCGCGCACATTCTGCGGAAAGCCGGCTGGGATACGCACGGTCTGCCCGTCGAACTGGAAGTGGAAAAACTTCTCGGCCTTGACGGTAAAGAGCAGATCGAACAATACGGTATCGCGCCGTTCATTGATAAATGCAAAGAGAGCGTCTGGAAGTATAAAGGTATGTGGGAGGATTTCTCCTCCACCGTCGGCTTCTGGGCGGATATGGACAACCCCTACGTTACCTATCACAACGATTTTATCGAATCCGAATGGTGGGCGCTGAAGACCATCTATGACAAAGGTCTGCTCTATAAGGGATTCAAGATCGTTCCTTACTGCCCGCGTTGCGGCACGCCGCTTTCAAGCCATGAGGTCGCGCAGGGATATAAGACCGTCAAGGAACGCTCCGCCATCGTCCGCTTCAAAGCGAAAGACGAAGACGCATACTTCCTCGCCTGGACGACAACGCCATGGACGCTTCCGTCCAATACCGCGCTATGCGTGAACCCGAACGAGACCTATTGCAAGGTCAAGGCCAATGACGGTTATGTCTATTACATGGCCAAGGCATTGCTGGACAAGGTGCTCGGAAAACTCGCAACCGACGACGCGCCGGCCTATACTGTTATAGAGGAAATGCCCGGTTCCGCCCTGGAATATAAGGATTACGAACCGCTTTTCGCCTGCGCCGGAAAGGCCGCCGAAAAACAGAAGAAACGCGCCCATTTTGTCACCTGCGACACCTATGTCACCATGGAAGACGGCACGGGCATTGTGCATACGGCCCCCGCATTCGGCGAAGACGACTCGCGCGTCGGTCGCCGTTATGACCTCCCGTTCCTGCAATTTGTGGACGCAAAAGGCGATCTTACCGCCGAGACGCCGTACGCCGGCATCAATGTGAAGAAAGCCGACCCCATGGTGCTCCGCGATCTGGAAAACGAGGGCAAACTCTTTGACGCGCCGCAGTTCACGCATGAATATCCGCATTGCTGGCGCTGTGAAACGCCGCTCATCTACTATGCGCGCGACTCCTGGTTTATCAAAATGACCGCCGTCCGCGAAGATCTGATCCGCAACAACGATACGGTAAACTGGATCCCCGAAAATATCGGCAAAGGCCGTTTCGGAGACTGGCTCCGCAATGTGCAGGACTGGGGCATTTCGCGCAACCGTTACTGGGGAACGCCGCTCAACATCTGGGAATGCGAATGTGGAAAACGTCATGCGATCGGCTCCATCGAGGAACTGCGCCGTATGTCGAAGAACTGCCCGGCCGACATCGAACTTCACCGTCCGTATATCGACGCCGTAACGATCACCTGTCCCGATTGCGGGAAAGAGATGCACCGTGTAAGCGAAGTCATCGACTGCTGGTTCGACTCCGGTTCCATGCCCTTTGCGCAGTGGCACTATCCCTTTGAAAACAAAGAGGTATTTTTAAAGCATTTCCCCGCCGACTTTATCAGTGAGGCCGTTGACCAGACGCGCGGATGGTTCTATTCGCTTCTCGCCATTTCCACACTGCTTTTCAATAAAGCGCCGTATAAAAACGTCATCGTCCTCGGTCATGTGCAGGACGAAAACGGTCAGAAAATGTCGAAATCGAAAGGCAACGCCGTCGACCCGTTCGAGGCTCTTGAAACTTACGGCTCGGACGCGATCCGTTGGTATTTCTATTCCAATTCTGCACCGTGGCTCCCGAACCGCTTCTATAAAAATGCCGTCGTTGAGGGACAGCGCAAATTCATGGGTACCCTGTGGAACACTTATGCATTCTTTGTCCTGTACGCCAATATCGACGGTTTCGACGCAAAGAAGTATACGCTTGACCGTGCGTCCCTCTCTGTAATGGACAGATGGCTTTTCTCCAAGATGAACTCCATGGTCAAAAAGACCGACGCCTATCTCAGCGACTACAAGATTCCCGAAACGACCCGCGTTCTGGAAGACTTTGTCGACGAACTCAGCAACTGGTATGTCCGTCGCAGCCGCGAACGTTTCTGGGCAAAAGGCATGGAGCAGGACAAAATCAACGCGTATATGACGCTGTATACCGCTCTGGTCACAGTCGCAAAGGCGGCGGCGCCGATGATCCCGTTCATGACGGAAGACATTTACCGTAACCTTGTGGCGAAGAACGACAAGACCGCGCCCGAAAGCGTTCATCTCTGCGATTATCCCGTCGCCGACGAAAGCATGATCGACGAGGAACTGGAGCGCAACATGGACGAAGTGATTGAAGTGGTCACGCTCGGCCGTGCCTGCCGCAATGCCGCCAATATCAAGAACCGTCAGCCGGTCGGAAAAATGTATATCCGCGCCGAGGGAGATCTTCCCACGTTCTGCAAAGAGATCATTGAAGAAGAACTGAACGTCAAAGACGTGGAAGTGACGGATAACGTACGCGCCTTTACGACATATACGCTGAAGCCGCAACTGAAGACCGTCGGCCCGAAATACGGAAAATTCCTGGGTGCGATCAAAAACGCGCTGGCCGCGCTGGACGGCAACGAGGCAATGGATACGCTGGATCGCGACGGCGCCCTCTCCTTCACCTTTGACGGAACGCCCGTTACACTGACGCGCGACGATCTTCTGATCGAGATGACGCAGGCAGACGGTTTTGAAGCCGTATCCGATAAGGGCATTACCGTGGTGATCGACAAGCACCTGACGCCCGAACTTCTGGAAGAAGGGCTTGTCCGCGAACTGGTGTCCAAGGTGCAGAACATGCGTAAAGACAGCGGATTTGAAGTCACCGATCACATTGTTCTGTCGGTAAGCGGCAACGACCGTGTGGCCGATGTCGTAAAGAAGAACGAAGCGATGATTGCCGAAGATACGCTTGCCGACCGCGTGATCTATACCGCCGGAGATGACGCCCGCGAATGGTCGCTGAACGGCGAAAAGGTATTCCTTTCGGTGAAGAAAGTATAACCTGTCCGATAAGAAGCAAAGTACTCCGCGGCGGGAGATATTGCCCGCCGCGGAAACCACCACCGGCAAAACAGATTTACGGCGGTAAAAAAGACTCAAAATGCTATTGCTTTTGAGTCTTTTTCTTTTGCCCTGCAGCGGGCAGACAACATCAGAACCTTTCCGCGGCAAGATTTTCCGCCGTCAGAGGAAAAGCGTCCGTCAGAAGGGCGCGGCTTTTTTCCATAACGCTGTCAAACGTACTTTTCAGAACGGACGGCATTTTCGGGAATTGATTGTATTGCGGCGGCACTTTATGAATATCGCTGCCGAGAGCAACGATCCTGCCGTCACGGAAAAAGTGCCGGTATGCCAGCCGCCGTAGGGGCGACGTGAGATTTTTGCTGTTGAGTTGTCCGTAAACGCCATGATACATCACGGCGTCCGTTTCTTTTACGGGATAGCGGTCGATATGCGCCAATATAGCGGTGTAACCTTTTTTGGCGATCGCGTATATCGCGCGGTCAATATCTTCCGTAAGCGGATAAAACGGCCGTTCCAGAAGCAGAACGTTCGTTCCGGCTATGCAGAGTTTTTCAAGGCCGGGCATCTGATCCAGTCCGGCACATATCAGAACTTCCGCTCCGAGATACACGCGCGGCATGGTTCCGTCAAGGTGCGGAAGCAGTGCCGCCGCGGCACTGCGCCGTCGCTGAAGAAAAGATTCGACCGTATCGTTCTGCGGTTCAAAATGCGGCGTTGCCACAACGGCCGTCGTGCCGGCTTCCCGCATCAGGGTAAGTTGAGCAAGCGATACGGAAACGGAGTCCGAACCGTGATCCGCTCCGGGGAGAATGTGCGCATGAAAGTCGATTTTCTCCCTCATCGCCGGCTCACTCCTTACCGTTTAACGTGTTTTCGTTCTCTTTATCGGCCATGGCGGCGCGGTTTACGGAGTCGGCGTCTTTTATATCTTCTTTCTGCGCGGCGACTTTTTCTTCCGCCTTGGGTTCTTTCGGCGTGTTCCGGGTTTCGCCTTTCAGCGCGGTCTTTTTGGCGCCGAGCGTGTTTTTCGTGCCGTAACCGTAATTGCCGTAGTGATAATTATAGCCGTAACCGTAGCCGTAGCCGCGTTTCCGGCGGCCGAAAAGACCGCGGCGCTGACCTTTTTGCTCAATGCCGTTGAAAAGCGTTCCCACAATGCGGCCGCCTACCTGTTCGAGAAGCGATACGGCGCGGCGCAGAGCGCGGCTGTCGCATATATCGGTGTCCACCACAAGTACATAACCCGTGATGTTGGAAGCCACGACCATGGCGTCGGAGACAGGGGCAAGCGGCGGCAGGTCGAGGAATACATAGTCGAACTCCGCCGCGGCCTTATCGAGCAGTTCATGCATACGGGAACTGCCAAGCAGTTCTGCGGGATTCGGCGGAATCTTTCCCGATACCATGACCATGAGATTCTGATACTTCGTTTTCTGGAAAAGCGGTTCTTTGCGGATACCGGCCAGGTATTCGCTCGTACCGCTGACCGCTTTCAGATTAAAAGCGGTTATCTGGGACGGGTTGCGCATATCGCAGTCGATAATCAGCGTTTTGTAGCCGGCCTGCGCAAAAGAAATGGCAAGGTTGGCGCAGTTCAGCGTTTTGCCCTCGTTCGGTTGCGCGCTTGTGATGGCGAAAATCGGCGTTCCCTCGGTGCCTGTCGAATAAATCAGGTTGGTGCGGGCCAGTCTGTAGGCTTCGATTGCGGCAAACGGGCTTTTATCGGACAGAAGTTTTTCGTTATTGTCGCTTTCGCTAAAGTGTTGATATCCGTAATTCATACCGTTCACCTTCAGTTCTTTTTACTGTGCATGGCAGGGATCTTGGCAAGAATAGGGTAAGGGCAGCAGCGACGGAGATCCTCTTCCGTGCGGATCTTGGTATCAAACATATGCAGGATCGTAAAGAGCGCCACCGCAAGAATAAATCCGAGGAGCGCAATCACGAGGATATAGGCCGACGAGGTGCGCTGAACACCGGGGTTTGCCTGTGCGTCGCGGAAATAGATCGAAGATTTGGCGATAAACGCGCAGATGTACGAGGCGTCCTCGACCGTAGGTTTCTCCTCGCCGAAGCGCGTGTCCATATCGCGCATGCTGTCCGACAGCGTGTCGTACGCAGAATCGTTCGTGTTATCGTAAGCGATACCGATGGCGGCAAGTTCGGTGCGGAAAGCGTCGCGCGTTTCGGGCGTTGCGGCGGCGGGAAGCGGAGAAATGCCCTGCGAAAGAGCGAAAAACGCGGGATAGGCGGCGTCCTTTTTATAGGCGTCGGACAGGATGTCGGCGAGAGCGGCGGACACGTCCTTTGTCAGTTGGGCACTGCCGGTTTTAACGGTTACATAAATAATAAAGTAATCATCGTCGTCACTCTGCGCGGTGATGGCGCCGCGGAGAGAGGACAAGGACGGAAGTTCCGAAAGCGTGTAGCCGTATTTGGCAACGAGCCAGTAGCGGAGCGTACGCATCATCGTGTTGCTGTTGTTCTGAATTTCGCTGAGATAGAGGCTTTTATAGGCTTTGCCGAGAGAAACGCTGGCCGAATTGCGTTCGGGGATCACGCCGTCGCCGCCTGTCGTCGTGTCGGTTCCGGCGTCAGCCGTGACCATATACATGGCCTTTATCGAATACGTCGGTTTCTTGCGCGAAACATAAACATATCCGACGGCAAAGAACACAGCGGTGATGAGGAGAATATAAAGCCATTTCTTCTTCATCACTTTCAGAATGTCCATGATGCTGATACTGACTTCGGATTCCGTGTTTGTTTCTTCTGTTATCATAATTAACTCCGTTCATCTTTCCGCCCGCATATCTGCACATCGCGGGGGGATTTTTGCATATTGTTCTTTCCGTGCAATATACGCGGAAAGGAGGCGCGGATATGCCTTCGGGAGCGGTATTTCCGGCGTTTTCCCGAACGGCAAAGACATTGTAACACATTTCACATACACTGTCAACAGATGGATTTTCTACAATGCGTAGATTTTTGCGCGCATATCCCGATTATGTAAATAATTGTTTACATTATCAAGATAATTATTTTTTGAAGCGGTCTAAAATAAAAAATTTACATATTTTGCGCCGAAAACCGCGTTGATCCCCTGCAGAAACCGTATTTTTTGCGCTGTTACCTTTTTTCATAAAAAGCCGGCTCACGGTGAAAGGCGCCGGCATATCCGGCATATGTAAAAAAGTCCTGCGGGCGTATACGCATACGTCCGCAGGACAAAAGAATCACGACGCTTGTTCTTCGTCGCCCGCCGGGGAGGGCACATCGTCCGCCGGCTCGAATTTGGCATAGAATTTCACGTTGAAAAGGTGAATATGACAAGGAAGTTCCGCCGGCTCTTCCAGTTCCGTATCAAAATACCACCCGACAAAACGCATACCGGGCCTGTCCTCCGGCACTGGAAAAACGATTTCCGTCATAAACGTGGCGGAAAAACGCTTGTACAGAATCCCGTCCACATAAAAGCAGGCGGTATGGCGGCTGAAAAACAGGAAAATGAGAAAAGCAAAAAGAAGAGCAAGACACAAAACGAAAATCACCGTTCCCGTGGATATGTGCGGCAGTTCAAAGTAATCCTTCAGTTCGGGAACTTCGTTTTCCGCCGCAAGTATGGGCGTGAGGGAATAGAATGACAAGATAAAGCCTCCTTTTTACCGTATAGAAACGTCATCGGCGAATCAGCCGTTTTTTCTGAACAGGTCGGAACGGAACAGGTCGGAAAAATGCCTGCCCTTGTTCGGGAAGAGAAACGCCCATGCCAGAATGATGATCTGCAGGGGGATACCGATAAGGAAGATCACCCATGCGGGGAACGCAAGCGAAAGATCGAACATATACACAAATGTGGTGGCAAGAACCGACCACAGAATCCCCGAAATAGCGAGAAAGGTCAGTTTCAGTTGCTTGAACCACACCGCGTTGAAAATCAAAGTCAGAAGAATCATGACGGGAACGACCGAAACAAAGATTTTCCACCGCCAGCGCGCGCCGGGAAAAATAAAGGAAAAAATCACAAACAGGAAAACGGCGATGAACAGCGTGGCAATACAGGAAGTCAGCGTCACGGCAAGGCGTATACGCTTTTTGTCGCTTTCAAAATGCGGCTTTTCGTCATCGGACGTATGCGGGCGGAGAAAGTAGTCCACCGATACGGAAAACAGGTCGGCGATCTCTTTCAGAACCAGAACATCGGGAACCGATTCGCCGCGCTCCCATTTTGAAATGGCTTTGTCGGAATAATTCAGTTTCTCGGCCAGTTCGGCCTGTGTAATCTTGGCGTTCTTGCGCGCCGTTGCCAGATTTTCGGCAATGGTCTGTCTCAAATCCAAAGGAAACACTCCTTTCACGGTATACGGTTTGTCACCGTTCAATATACGTTCACGGCGCGATTGCCCGGACCGGGACGGCGCCGCAAGAGAAAAAGCGAATACATCGGCAAACGCTATATAACATAGTATACCACAAATATTCTCTCTTTGCAAGAGAGTATACGGAAAAATTCTACTCTGAGAAGTAAATAAACGGAAAATTTCTCTCTACGGTAGAAAACCACGTCTCTACCGTGCGTAGAATTCCTGTTTTACGCTCTACATTTCGATTTTTTACGTGTAGATTCGCATGCAGGCGGTGTAGGTGGACTTCCGCCGTAAAAAAACGTATAATAATAACCGTAATTCGATGGCAGGCCGTCTTCCTGCGGAAAGCGGAGGAATGTTTGCCGGAAAACGAGGTAAACACGAATGAAGAAAGTTACGTTCAAAACACCCGTCGGAACGCCGTTTCCGACGATCCGTAAGATGATGCAGGACACCATGGCGGTCGCCGCGAACGACCTTGCCTACCGTTATAAAGAAGGCGACGGCGTGGCCAAAGTCACATACGCCCGTTTTTACAGCGACGTGGAGGCGCTCGGCGCCATGCTTACCGCTCAGGGTTTCGGCGACGCGCATATTGCCTGCGTCGGCGAAAACAGTTATCCGTGGATTGTGACCTATCTTACGTCGCTCATGAGCGGCGGCGTTTATGTTCCGCTCGATAAAGAACTTCCCGAGGAAGAACTTTGCGGACTTCTTCTGCGCAGTGAAAGCACGATTCTCTTTTATTCCGCGCATTACGAAGAAATGCTGAAAAGAAACCGCGAACGTCTCTCGTCCATCAAGATATTCGTCGGCTTCGGCCGCGAATCCGATGACGGCGACTTCCGCTCTTTCCGCAAATGGATTGAGGCCGGCCGTTCGATGGACAAAACCGCCTACGACGCATGGCACCGCGATCCCGACGAAATGAAAATGCTGGTCTTCACTTCCGGCACGACCGGCGTTGCCAAAGGCGTCATGCTGACCGAAACGAATCTTGTGAGCGGCGTTCACTACGGACTTGCCGTTTCCACATTGAAAGGTTGCGGACTCAGCGTTCTGCCGTATAACCACACATACGAGGCCGTATGCGATATTCTGGTGCAGATCCGTTGCGCCAATAATCTGTTCATCAACGACAATCTGAAAAACGTCGTTGCCAATATGCAGTTGGCGCACCCCGACTTCATGTGCGTGGTGCCGGCTTTCTCCGATCTTTTCTATAAAAATATCATCCGCAACATCGAAAGACAGAATAAGACCCGCGCTTTCAACAAACTGATTGCGGTGTCCGAATTTCTGCGCCACAAACTGCATATCGACCTGCGCCGCGTTTTCTTTAAACAGATCCACAAAACTTTCGGCGGAAATCTCCGCCGCATCGTCTGCGGCGGCGCGCCTATCCGCCCGGAAGTCGGCATGTTCTTCGATAAGATCGGTATATTGATGACCGGCGGTTACGGCATCACCGAATGTTCGCCGCTCGTATCGGTCAACACCGAGCACATCGACGAAAACACATTTACCACCGTCGGCTACCGCCTGCCCTGCCTTGAATGGCGCATCGACAACCCGAACGAAGAGGGCATCGGCGAAATCTGCGTACGCGGCGCCGTCGTCATGAAAGGCTATTACCATGCCCCCGAAAAAACCGCCGAAGTTCTGAAAGACGGTTGGTTCTACACGGGCGACTACGGCAAACTGACGTCGGACGACCGCCTGATCATCACGGGACGGAAAAAGAATATCATCATTCTGGCAAACGGAAAGAATATCTATCCCGAAGAAATCGAAAATTATATTTCCAATGTTCCCTATATCGCGGAAGTCGTTGTCCGCGGTATCAAAGACGAATACGGACAGGAAGAGGGCCTGGAAGCAGAGGTCTACCTCTCGGAACCGCATGATGAAAAAGAGGTTCTGAAAGACATCCGCGCTTCGCTGTCCATCCTTCCCTCCTATAAAAATATCGCGCGCGTGAAAATCCGCGACACGGAGTTTGAAAAAACCACCACGCGGAAGATTCGCCGCACGGCATAACAAAAACCGCCGTTTTCATCGACGGGAACCGCAAAAGACCGGGTTTTGAACCCGGTCTTTCCGTTTTTTTGCCCGGAAACATACCTCTTGATTTTTTTTACCGTATATGGTACAATAATCATGTTTACACAAGAAGCGGAAATCTGTCCGCGGAAAGATGAGGAACATATGAAAACACAGTTACCGTTGAAGAACAGACATAAGGCCTATCCCCTGTATGAAACCACGGTATTTGAAAACTTCCGTGTTATGACCGAAAACGTCGCAAAGAAATACCCCGACAAATGCGCGTTTTCTTACAGAGAAAAGCCGACCGATAAAGAAGCGAAACGCATCACCTACACCGAGGCGCGCAACGATATCCGCGATCTCGGCACCGCGCTGATTCACGCCGGTCTCCGCGACAAAAAGGTCGCCATCATCGGCGAAAGTTCGGTTTCGTGGATTTATTCCTATTTTTCGCTTATGTCCATCGGCGCCATCACGATTCCCGTGGACAAGGAGTACCTTGCTCCCGATCTTGCGGCGATTCTGAACACCGCGAAATGCGACGCCGTGATATACAGCCCCGTGCTGAAAGACAAGGTAGCCTACCTCCGCGAAAATGTCCCGACCGCAAAACTCTTCATCTCGACCGCAAACGCTATGGCCGAGGGCGACAGAACCGTGAAAGACCTGATTGCCGAGGGCGCGGAACTCTATAAAAACGGCGACAACTCCTATTATGATTATGAAATCGACGTTGACCGTCTCGCCTCCATCGTCTTCACTTCGGGAACCACCGGCAAAGGCAAGGGCGTTATGCTGTCGACCCGCAATATCGTTTCCGATATGACGCAGGGCATGTACAACTTTGAAATCGGACCGAAGACCATGAACGTTCTTCCCCCGCATCACACGTTCGGTTCCACCGTCAATTTCGTCGGCCATTTTTCACAGGGCAGCGAAATTTATATCAGCAGCGGTCTCCGCTATCTTCTGAATGAACTGAAAGAAGAAAAGCCCGTGCACCTTATTCTGGTACCGCTGTTTGTGGAAACGCTTTATAAACGCATCTGGGCGACCGCAGAAAAAGAGGGCTCCGCTCCGCTTCTCCGCCGTATGATGAAGTTTTCCAACCGTCTCCGCAAGATCGGCATCGACATGCGCCGCATTCTGTTCAAGAGAATTCTGGGGAATTTCGGCGGCAAACTCGAAATGATTATTTGCGGCGGTGCAGCGCTGAACCAGGACATCATTGACGATTTTGAAACGTTCGGCATCGTGATCATGAACGGCTACGGCATCACCGAATGTTCGCCGCTTATTTCCTGCAACCGTAACGAATACCGTAAAAACGGTAGCGTCGGTACGCCGATCATCGGTGAAGAAGTGAAGATCGACAACCCGAACGAAAACGGCGAAGGCGAAATCTGCGTCCGCGGTACAAACGTTATGCTCGGTTATTACGAAAACGAAGAAGCCACCCGTGCCGCCATCGACAAGGACGGATTCTTCCACACCGGCGACATCGGCAAATTGGATGATGAAGGCTGGATTTATATCACCGGCCGCCTTAAAAATCTCATTATCCTGTCGAACGGTAAAAACGTCTATCCCGAAGAGATCGAAACGGAAATCTCCCGCATTTACGGTGTTTCCGAAGTCGTTGTTTATGAGGGAGAAAGTAAATCAGACCGTACAAAAGAAGTGATCGTAGCGGAAATCTTCCCCGATTATGACGCGCTCGAACTGCGCTGTATTCCCGACGCACAGGCGTATTTTGATAAGGAAATCACCGCGCTGAACAGCCGTATGGTAGCGTATAAGCACATCGGCCTCGTTAAAATCCGCAAAGAAGAATTTGTAAAGAACACCACAAAGAAGATCACGCGTTTCTCCATCGACAAAACCATCGACTGATCATGGAAAACGGGAGGCGATCCCATGTATTACGGCGCAATAAAAAAGAACGATATTGCCAACGGAAACGGCGTGCGCGTTTCCCTGTTCGTCAGCGGTTGCACGCATCGGTGCCGGAACTGCTTTAATCCCGAAACGTGGAATTTTTCCTACGGTCAACCGTTTACAAAGGAGACCGAAGAAGAAATTTTTGAAGCGGTGGCGCCGTCGTACGTCGAGGGATTGACGCTTCTCGGCGGCGACCCCACCGAAAAGGAAAATCAGCGGGCGCTTCTGCCCTTTCTCCGCCGTTTCCGCGAAAAATTTCCGAATAAAACCGTGTGGTGCTACTCCGGCTACGTATACGAGGATTTTCTGCCGGGCGGCCGCGCCGCTATCCCCGAAACCGCGGAATATCTCTCGCTTATTGATATTCTGGTGGACGGGCCGTTCATCGAAGAAGAAAAACAACTCGGCCTTTTGTTCCGCGGTTCGTGGAATCAACGCATCATTGATGTGAAGAAAACCCTGCAGAGCGGCAAGATCGTTCTGTGGGACAAACTCACGGAAGGAAGATAAGTATGAAAATCAAGGTACAGGTAAAGAAAACCGATCCGCGCGCCATTCTGCCGACCTACGGCTCGCTTTTCGCGGCGGGAGCGGACCTCTATCTTCTTTCGGACGGCGATGTCACCATCGCCCCCGGAGAAACCAAACTCCTGCACACAGGACTTTCCATGGCAATCCCGGAGGGATATGCCGGCCTCATTTACGCACGCAGCGGCCTCGCTTCCAAAAAAGGGCTTGCCCCCGCGAATAAAGTCGGCGTGGTAGACGCCGACTATCGCGGCGAAATCATGGTGGCGCTCCACAACCATTCGTCGCTCCCCGCCACACTGGAAAACGGCGAGCGCATTGCCCAGATGGTCATAACGCCGTTCCTTGCCGTCGACTTTGAAGAAAGCGAAACGCTCTCCGACACCGCACGCGGCGCGGGCGGCTTCGGTTCCACCGGCAAAAAATAATCTTTGCCCGGCAAAAAACAACCGCCGGTCAAAGCGCAGAATTTCGTAAAACACACCGATAAAACGGCGGTACGGAAATCCCGTACCGCCGTTTTATTCTGCCCGTCCCAAAGCCTCCCTCAAGGAGAGAGGTGGCACGCGTATGCGTGACGGAGGGAGCAAACGAAAAGCCGGAACGGAAAACCGCGACGATCAAACCGAAAGAACAGATAAGTTTTACAATGTAACACAACGCCATTCCCTGTCACAGCAATCCTTACCCCGTCGCCGCGCGCTCTCTCCTTCAGTCGCCTACCGGCGACAGCTTCCTTCCGGAGGAAGCCTAAAAAAGCATCGCTGCGCGCCCACATTCGACATCTTTTTAAATATGGCAGTTTCTCGCCCGTAATCTCTTCTCAAAAGGTCTTATATAAGAAAAACAGAGCGGTAATGCTGCTCTGTTTTCCTTTGTTTTGTAACCTACGATTTACAATCAATCAAGTTCGCGTTTGCCCGTATACAGTTCGTAATAACGGCCTTTCATACGAAGAAGTTCTTCATGCGTGCCGCGCTCGATGATCTCGCCCTTTTCCATCACCATAATGGCATCGCTGTTACGGACAGTGGAGAGGCGGTGCGCGATGACGAAAGTGGTGCGTGTTTTCATGAGGCGATCCATACCGTGTTCAATATGGCGTTCCGTGCGCGTATCGACCGATGACGTGGCTTCGTCCAGAACAAGAATCGGCGCGCGGGAAATCGCCGCGCGGGCAATGTTCAGCAACTGCCGCTGTCCCTGCGACAGGTTGGCGCCGTCGCCCTCGATCACCGTGTCATAACCATGTTCAAGGCGCATGATGAACGAATGGGCGGACGCGGTCTTCGCCGCGGCTTCCACTTCTTCATCGGTTGCGTCAAGGCGGCCGTAACGGATATTTTCACGTATGGTTCCCGTAAAGAGATGCGTATCCTGAAGCACGACGGCAATCTCCGAACGCAGATAGTCGCGCGGAATATGCCGTATATCCACACCGTCTATCAGGATACTGCCTTCGTCCACATCATAGAAACGGTTAATCAGATTTGTCACCGTCGTTTTGCCGGCGCCCGTCGAACCGACAAAGGCAATCTTCTGTCCGGGTTCGGCCACGAGCGACAAATGATGCAAAATGGTTTTATCCTTGACATACCCGAAGGAAACGTCGCGCATTTCCACACGTCCCTTGATCGGGAACGGCTTCGCGTCCGGCGCGTCGGGAAGTTCGGGATCGGCGTCCATCACCGCAAATACGCGCTCCGCACCTGCAAGAGCCGCAAAAACGGTGGACATCTGCTGAGAAATCATATTGATCGGCATGGAGAACTGGCGCGAATAGCCGGCAAACACCGTGAGGTAGCCCGCGCCGAAACCTGCCGTCGCCATGAGAACGCCACCGAGGCCGACGGTTACGGCGTAACTGATCTGCGATGTATTGCCCATGACGGGTCCCATGATGCCGCCGTAAAACTGTGCTTTCAACTGTTTTTCACGCAGATCGTCATTCAGAAGATCAAACTCCTCGATGGCGGTTTCCTCATGGTTGAAGACTTTCACGACTTTCTGCCCCGCAACGCTTTCTTCAATATAGCCGTTAACGGCGCCGAGCGCGGATTGCTGACCGCCGTAATACTTACCCGATCGTTTGGCGATGGCGGCGCCGCCTTTCAGAAAGATCGGAATAAACAAAACGGTGACAAGGGTCAGCCAGATATTGGTGGTGATCATGAACACAAATGTGCCGCAAAGCGAGATCGTACCGGACAAAAGACTGGTAAGCGAGTTGTTCATCATCACGTCGATATTGTCCACATCGTTTGTAAACCGGCTCATGACTTCGCCCGTCGTATGTCCGTCGAAGAAACGGACAGGAAGCGATTGCAGTTTGCAGAAAAGATCGTTACGGATCTTTTCCGTCGCGTTCTGCGAGACCGACAGCATAAGGCGCGACTGGGCATAGTTTGCCAAGACCCCGATAAGGTAGATGACGGCAAGCAGCAGCGTCGCGCCGATCACATAGGCCGATATAGTGAAAAACGTTCCCTGCTCCGCAAAATTTCTGATAAACGGTATTTCCGTGATCCGCATAATCACGCGGTCGGCTTTAACGCCGATGGCCGTCCATTTGATCTCCGCGTCGGGCATGACCGTGAGCTGAATACGGTTGATGATCGGCGCCAGCATATACGCGCCGAGAAGAGAGGAGACCGTGCTGAAAAGCATGCACAAAAGCACGAGAATGAGGCGGAATTTATACACCGAAACATACGACCATATACGGGCAACCGTTTTCTTCATGTCCTTGGGTTTCCCGGAAGCGCGCCCCGGACCGTGCGGTCCGCGGCCGCCGCGCATCATGCCTTTCTGCGGCTCCACTGCGCGCGCATACTGCTTCTGAAGGTCTTCAAGATTACGCTTTCTCATCTGTCTTTACCTCCGTATTTTCTTTCATACCGCTCTGCGAATGATAAATTTCGCGATATGTCTCATTGTTTTTAAGCAATTCTTCATGTGTGCCGATACCCGTGATCCTGCCTTCGTCCATAACGATGATCTCGTCGGCCTCCATGACCGAAGATATCCGTTGAGCAATGATGATCTTGGTGGTATCGGGAAGACCCTCGCGCAAAGAACGCCGTATACCGGCCTCCGTCGCCGTATCGACGGCGCTTGTCGAGTCGTCGAGGATCAGAATTTTCGGTTTTTTCAGAAGTGCGCGCGCAATGCAAAGACGCTGTTTCTGTCCGCCCGAAACATTGACGCCGCCCTGGCCGAGATCATAATTGTATCCGTCGCGGAAACCGTCAATGAACTTATCCGCCTGTGCCGCTTTCGCCGCGGCGCGGATATCTTCGTCCGACGCGTCCGCGTCACCCCAACGCAGGTTATCGGCGATCGAGCCGGAAAACAGAACGTTCTTCTGCAATACCATACCGACGCCCTCGCGGAGATTGTAAAGAGAATAATCGCGCACGTCCACGCCGTCCACCAGAACCGCGCCGGCGTCCACATCATAAAGCCGCGGAATCATCGAAACCAGCGTGGTTTTTCCGCACCCCGTCGAACCGATAATCCCGACGGTGGAACCGCCTTTCACACGAAAACTCACATCGGAGAGCGCGCACTCGGCGCTGTTTTTATAATAGCGGAAAGAGACGTTGCGGAATTCCACGTCGCCCGTCACGACCTTTTTGTCCTTTTGTCCGGCGGACAGATCGTTAAGATCGACCTTTTCATCGAGAACTTCGCGTATACGCCGCGCGGACGCCATCGCGCGCGACAGCATCATCAGCATGAACGTTATCATCATCAGAGAGGAAAGAATCTGCGTGACATAAGTGATAAAGGCCGAAAGATCGCCGATGGCCATATTCCCGCGATACACCATCTTGCTTCCGACAAGAAGAACCGCAATAACCGTGAAATTCATGAAAAGCGTGGAAACAGGGCTCATGAAAATCATGACTTTGGTTGCGGAAACACCCGCGTCTTTCAACTCCCGGTTGGCCTTTCCGAATTTTTTCTTTTCGTGATCTTCCCGGACAAAGGATTTCACGACGCGGACGTTTGTCACGTTTTCCTGAACCGTATTGTTCAAGGCGTCGATCTTTTTCTGCATACGCGAAAACCGCGGGAAACCGATCATGATAATGCCCGCGATGGTCAGAAGCATGAGCGGCATCGTCACCGCCAGAACAACGGCGAGCGACGGCCGGAGAAGAATGGCCATGATCAGAGCGCCGATCATCATGCCGGGGGCGCGGAGACACATGCGCAACATCATGTTCACCATGTTCTGCAACTGCGTCACGTCGTTTGTCAGACGTGTGACAAGCGAGGAGGACGAAAATCTGTCGATATTCCCGAAAGAAAACGACTGTACCTTTTTATAAATATCACTGCGGAGATCGGCCGCGAAATTGACCGACGCTTTCGCGCCGAAATAGGCGCCGCCGACGCCGCCCGCCATCATCAGCACCGCGACGAGGATCATGACGGCCGCCATGCCCACGGAAAACCACGCGCCGTGCGGAGACGTTCCGGCATAATTGATGATGTTGGCGAGGCACTTCGGCATAATGATCTCGCCGACCACCTCCACGATCATGCAAAGAGGGCCGAGAATGAAATACGGAAGGTACGGTTTTATGTACTTATACCACTTTTTCATCTTGTATTACTCCAATTCGTTCAGTATCTTTTCGCGGAGCAGGCAGAGCATACCGTAGAATATCTCCTGTTCCGCGGGGGTCAGCGCGTCGGTGATATTCCGACTGCGTTCCGTAAAATAATCATGCGTTTCTTTGTTTTTCCTTTTTCCGTCGTCCGTAAGGAAAAGGCAAACGGCACGCGCGTCCTTTTCATTCTTCTCCCGCCGCAAAAGACCGTCCTTTTCCATTTTTTCGATCTCATTGCTGACCGCCGGCGCGCTGAAATGGCTGTAGGTCACGATGTCCTGTTGCGAACAGCCGTCGTGATGTTCGAGATAATGCAGAATCATGCGCCGCGTTTCCCGCAATTCTTCCTTTTCGCCGTTACGCACATATATCCGAAAAAGTTTGGAAACCTCACCGATCAGAACCATGACGCCGGGGCGGAAATCGTTCTCCCTCTCAAAGGAGATATGTTCTCTCCCCATTTCCACGGCCTTTTGTTCCTCCAATGTGAGTTTTTTCTGATTCATATACTCACCGCCTTTTATTTAATTAACTAATTAAATATTATAATCGACAAAACGGATTTGTCAAGGGTTTACGGGAAAGTTCAATTTTTATTCAAAATCGCCGCCGTAACCGCGCTGCGCATAAAGGACGGCATACTTCATAAAAATGCTGTTCTACGCGCCCCAAAAGACCGTACCGGGAAGTTTTCCGGTATATCGGCCGTCACCCTCTTCCGTCTTTCCCCCGGCGCAGTCTTTCCTATACAAAAATCCCCTGCGGAATCTCCGCAGGGGATTTTCAGAGAGGCGTTACATCGTTAACGCAGGGCTGTCCGGCGGGTGGGACGCGCTGCAGCCGCATGGTACACAAAACGTATCAGTTATCGCTCTCATCAGCAAATTTCAGATAGCTCTGAGAATCAAGTTTGGTGTAAATGGTCTCCAGAAGTTTGATGTCAAAAACATACTGGCGATCATTGTTTTCCTTTATTCCGTTTTCACTGAGGTAACCGTCAATGCTGATTATCAGCGTAAGCGGTTCACCAACGACGGCGGTACAGGTGGCGGTGGGTGGACCTCAGTTCCAGTTTGTTTTCGGGGTGACGGCAACCGCAGGAGCCGAGCGCGGATACAATCGGGAGACCGAGGCAGATGCAGAGAAGAAGCGTGGCGATCTTTTTCATTTCTGTTTCTCCTTATTAAATAATGTCGGTGAACATACGGCGCACTTTCCGGTTCACGGCGGTCCCACAAAAAAGTGCGCCAACCGAAGTCGGCGCACCGAAAACGCAAATCCCGATTGTCGTTCAGCAATTCCATATCGGCAGGAAAGATTCCGCGTCCGGATCCGGGATTTGTACCGAATAAAAATCCGCACGTGAAAAGAAAAGGCGCAAAAGAAAAGGTCGCTTTCCGATAGTAAAACAGTTGAGCGGCCCTATTATATAGCAAGGTTCGACATTTTTAATACTTTTCCCCCTTTTTGTCGAAAAAAATCAAAAATGCGGATTTTCCCCTGATAGGGGAAATCATATCTGCTGCCGGTCGCCCGGAAATACCGAAAAACGGACGTAAAACCATACCCCTCTGTCTATCGTCCGCCACGCCCGGAAGAAAAACATGAAAAGGCAGGAAATCACTGTATAAAATCCGCATGCCTCCGCCTATAATAATAGCGGTGATGCGAGGGGCGGCCGCGCGATTCTTCGGGATCAACGGCCGTCGACGCATCCGCGTACATAATAATGAAGGATTGGTAAAAAAGGTGAGAGGTTGTCAGAAAAACATGATCGTATTGCGGAATACGGAAAGCAAACTCTTTGAGGAAGCGTATTTTGTTCTGCGCGACGGCGCCGGCGAACATTACCGGGAATCCGATCTTCTGAACGAAGCCAACCGCATTATCAAAAAGAACGAAAACAGCGAAAAAAATGAGAAAAAACCGCGCGTTGCCCTGTATTCCGCTCTCTTTTTTCTCGCGGGTATTGCATTCGGAACGGGAATTTCGCTGATTTGCGCCCTTTGACACTTGATTTTTACACAGGTGTGTGCTATACTGTATAAAGAAGCCATAAAAGCGGAAAACCGCGGGATCTGTCCCGGGTAACGAATTGTTGAAAAAGAACGACGGGACGTTGTGTCGTTCTCTGTTTTCGGATTGTTTCATTCGGAAAATGCTTACAATGCGCATATCGCGCTCTATTTGTATGTTGCGGGCGGTAAAGAGGTGCTTTACGTCGCAACGTTGCTTTTTTATTGCCGGAAAATGCCCGGTTTGTGTGTGCCGGGCATTTGTTTTTCGGCAGTTGTTTTCCGGATGACAACATTCTTTTTTCTGTTTACAAATATGATGGACATACGGCTTTTGAAAGGATAAAACATGGAAAACAACAAAGAAAAAAGGCCCGATAATGCGGGCGGTAACTATCACAAAAGGAGAAAGATATTCCGGCCGCGCACACCGCGGAACGAACTTGCGGCCGAAAGCGGCAAAGACGCGGTAAGCGAGAAAAATGCCACGCCGGCAGACAAAGCGGAACCGCCGGTGAAAAAGCCGCAAAACGGCAGAAGAAAGCCGCAGAATACGTCAAAACCGAAAACCAGCGCCGGCAATGCCGCCGCTCCTGCACCGAAAAACGGCAAAAAAGCGGGTTCCGCCTCCGGAAAATCGACCGGCGGCCACAAAAAGGAGCTTTTCACCGGGAACGGCAAAATCCGCGTCATGATGCTCGGCGGTCTGCAGGAGATCGGCAAGAACCTCGGCGTTATCGAATATAACGATGAGATTCTGATCGTCGACTGCGGTATCGCGTTCCCCGACGAGGAAATGCCGGGCGTGGATCTTGTTATCCCCGATATTTCCTATCTTGAAAAGAATGCGGAAAAGATCCGCGGTCTTGTCATCACACACGGTCACGAAGACCACATCGGCGGTATTCCCTATATTCTCCGCAATATCAATCCCCCGATCTACGGCACGCGCCTGACGATCGGCATCCTGCAAAACAAACTGAAAGAGCATCGCCTGCCGGCGAAGCCCTCGCTTAACACCGTGGAGGCGGGCGACATCGTGAAACTCGGCGATTTCCGCGTGGAATTCATTCATGTGAACCACTCGATCGCCGACGCCTGCTGTCTTGCAATCCACACGCCCGCCGGCGTTATCTTCCATACGGGCGACTTCAAACTCGACGTTTCGCCGATCGACGGCCGCATGATGGACATTGCCCGCATCGGAGAGATTGGCAATGCCGGCGTTCTTCTCATGATGGGCGAATCGACCAATGCGGAACGCCCCGGGTTTACGCCCTCCGAACGCAAAGTGGGCGGCTCGCTTGAAAACATCTTCTCGAAATACACGGATAACCGGCTGATTATCGCCACGTTTTCTTCCAACGTCCATCGCGTACAGCAGATCATCGACGCCAGCGTGCGCCACGGACGCAAGGTCGCGGTGCTCGGCCGCAGCATGGAAACGGTCGTCGGCGCCGCGGTGGAACTCGGCTACATGACAATGCCCGAAGGAACGCTGATCGACATCGGCGAAACGCGCCGTTACAAGCCCTCCGAAATCACGCTGATCACAACGGGAAGTCAGGGCGAGCCGATGAGCGCGCTTTACCGCATGGCGTTTGACGAACATGACAAAGTGCATCTCGCTTCCGACGACGTGGTGGTTTTGAGTTCCAGCGCCATTCCCGGAAACGAAAAACTTGTCGGCAAGATCATCAACGCGCTGGTGAAGAACGGCATCAGGATCATCAACGATTCCGTGGCCGACGTTCACGTTTCCGGCCATGCATGTCAGGAAGAACTGAAACTCATGCTTGCGCTGGTAAAACCGAAATATTTCATGCCCATTCACGGAGAATACCGCCACCTGTACGCGCATAAGGAACTTGCGGAATTCATGGGGATTCCGTCGTCGGACATCTTCGTTTCCGAAATCGGCAAAGTTCTGGAGATCGACAAAAAGGGCGCGCGTTTCCAGGGAACCGTTCCGTCCGGCAAAGTGCTGGTGGACGGCAGCGGCGTGGGAGACGTCGGCAATATTGTTCTGCGTGACAGAAAGCATCTGGCACAGGACGGCCTTATCGTGGTAGTCGCAACCGTCGACATGGAGGGGAAAATGATTCTCTCCGGCCCCGACGTTGTGTCGCGCGGCTTTGTCTATGTACGCGAAGCGGAAGAACTGATGGACAACGTGCGCCGCATTGTGCGCAACGTTATCGAACGCGCCTTTGAAAAGAGCGAATACGGCTGGATGGAGATGAAGACCGATGTCCGCGACGAACTCGGCAAATATCTCTTCGCCAAAACCAAGCGTAAACCGATGATCCTGCCGGTCATCATGAATATGTGATGACGGCCATTCGTTACTGCGGGATACCGGCCGTTTCCGCGGAAATACCTCCGGATACATGGCCCGAAACGGTTCTCGCCCATATACGGAAAAAAAACGGGAAAGCCGCTATGGAAAGCACAGCGGCCTATACCGCCCTTGAAGAACTGCTTGCCGAAGAAAAAAAGAGCGGACTTTTTGACAAAATCGCCTACACGGATACAGGGAAACCGGTCTTCACGGAGGGGGGGCTGTATTTCTCCCTCTCCCATACCGACGGCGCCGCGGTTGCCGTCCTTGCGGACAGACCCGTCGGCGCGGATATAGAAAAAATGGTCGAAGACCGCGATTTTCTCCGTCTCGCGAAACGTTTTCTTGATGAAGAAAGTCTTCTTGCGTTGAAAAAGGCGCCGCAGAACGATATAGCGGAGCGGTTTTATTCGCTATGGACGGCCTATGAAGCCTGCGCCAAACTGATCGGCGACGGCATCGCGGCTCACATCGGGCGCCCCCTGCCCTCCGGCATCGCTGTAAAAACAAGCGTTGTAACCATTGACGGCGCGCATTATGTGCTGACGGTCGCCCAAAAGTAAAACCGTAGCGGAACCAAGCGGCGACGGCGCATGCCACGCCGCTTTTCCGGACAAATGGCGCTTTTGCGCCCGGTCCCCTCTCTTTGCATACAGCCGCTATGCACTCCGGCGAATATAATTCCGGCAACAAAATATTCGGCGAATATAGCCAATATAAAAGAGCCGCAGGCGCGGTGTCGTGTTATAATACCCTTAGGCGGGCCGCCCGGCGGGCGGCTCTTTTATTGCTTTCCCGGCTGTCAATACCGTTTAACCGATATTGTTAAAAAACGGCGTCCTGAGAATATCCTCAGGACGCCGTTTTATCCGGAAGCGCAGGAAGAAACATAACAAGGGATAACCCCGGTGAAAGGCCGGTTTTCCGGCGCCGGTCTTCCGCGTTTCCCGATCCGCGGCGCTTTATCCTTCTTTTCTTGCGCGGGCTTCGGCTTTCAGACGAAGTTCGGTATTCAGAATCTTTTTGCGGAGGCGGATGGATTTCGGCGTGACTTCCATCAGTTCATCTTCGGCGATGAATTCAATGCCGTCTTCCAGACCGATCACGCGCGGCGTAATCAGCGTCAAAGCCTCGTCCGCACCTTTGGAACGGACGGCGGTGAGGTGCTTTTTCTTGCATACGTTAACGGCGATGTCGCCCTGCTTCGGGTTTTCGCCGACGATCATGCCTTCATACACGGGAACCGAAGCGCCGATGAACAAGGGGCCGCGATCCTGCGTGTAATAGAGACCGTAAGACGTGGTTTCACCGGTTTCCGAAGCCACGAGAGATCCCGTAAACCGGGTAACGATATCGCCTTTATACGGCTGGTAACTGTCGAACACCGTGTTCAGAATTCCCTCTCCGCGCGTTGCGGTCATGAATTCGCTTCTGTATCCGAACAGACAGCGGGTCGGAATCATATAGAAAAGACGCTGACGCGAACCGCGGAGCTGCATATCCAGGAGTTCGCCTTTCCGGGCGCCGATCTTTTCCATGACCGCGCCGACATATTCTTCGGGAACGTCGATCTCCACGCGTTCCACCGGTTCACAGCGAACCCCGTCGATGGTCTTATACAGTACGCGCGGCGTGGAGCAGGCCAGTTCGTAGCCCTCCCGGCGCATGTTCTCAATCAATATGGAAAGGTGCATTTCGCCGCGCCCCGCCACCTTGAAACTGTCGGTCGTATCGCCGTCGCTGACGCGGAGCGAAACATCGCGCAGAAGTTCACGGTAGAGGCGTTCGCGCAGATGCCGCGACGTAACGAATTTGCCCTCTTTTCCGGCAAACGGACTGTCGTTTACAGAGAAAGTCATTTCCAGCGTCGGCTCGCTGACCTTCACGAATTCCAAAGGTTCGATGTTCGACGTGCAGGTGACCGTATCGCCGATATTGATGTCGGCGGCGCCGGAAAAGCATACGATGTCGCCCATCTTTGCGGAATCAACCTGCACACGGGTCAGACCGTCAAACTGATAAATAGACACGATCTTCGTGCGGCGCGGTTTGTCGTCCGGCGCGTGGAAGTTGGAGATGGCAACTTCCTGATTGACTTTCAAAGTACCGCGTTCGATGCGGCCGATACCGATACGGCCGACGTAATCGTTATAGTCGATGGAGGAAACGAGAAGCTGCAGGTCACCGTCGGGATCGCCTTCGGGCGCGGGAATATAATTCAGAATCGTCTCGAAAAGCGGGACAAGGTTCTTGCCCTGCTCGTCCTTGGAAAGCGACGCGGTGCCGGCGCGACCGGAGCAGAACAGGATCGGGGAATTCAACTGTTCGTCATTGGCGTTGAGATCCATCAGAAGTTCCAGCACTTCGTCCTCGATCTCATCAAGGCGGGCGTCGGGACGGTCGATCTTGTTCACAACGACGATGACGCGGTGATTCAGCGCGAGGGCGCGTTCAAGCACGAAGCGCGTCTGCGGCATCGGGCCTTCCGCGGCGTCGACGAGCAGGATAACGCCGTTCACCATCTTCAGGATACGCTCGACCTCGCCGCCGAAATCGGCGTGACCGGGTGTGTCGATGATATTGATCTTGACATCTTTGTAATGCACGGCCGTGTTTTTGGCCAGAATCGTGATACCGCGTTCCCTTTCAATGGCGTTGGAATCCATGACGCGTTCCGCGACTTCCTGATTTTCACGGTAAACGCCGCCCTGACGCAGCATTTCGTCGACGAGGGTGGTTTTGCCGTGGTCAACGTGCGCGATAATGGCGATGTTTCTTAAATCGTTGCGAACCATAAAATGTGTCCTTTCACATTCGTTATTTTAAACTTCATGATATTGCCGGGCGGAAAGCACCGCTCCGGAAAAAAGCCTTAACTTCATTATTATAGTACACCTTAACGAAAAAATCAAGAATTTCCGCGGAATTTCCCCTATATTTTTCCGCGGAGAGACGAATTTTGTGAAAAACAAACATTTTTCATGACCGCAGCTTGCAATTTGCGTTCGGAATCGCTATAATTATCGGTGAAAAACGATCAAGAAAGGACATTTATGCTCCCTGTATGTCATATTGTCGGCGCGCTCCCGCTCTCCGCGCCGCCCGCCGTCCGGCGCGGCGACCTTCTGATTGCGGCCGACGGCGGATACCGCGCCCTGAAAGAAAACGGTCTTTTGCCCGATTTCTGTATCGGCGACTTTGATTCCGCTCCCCGCCCGGACGGGGATAACGTTCTGGTTTTTCCCACGCATAAGGACGACACCGACATGCTCCTTGCCGTGAAAGAGGGGCTTCTGCGCGGTTATCGCCGCTTTTGCCTTTACGGCGGCGTCGGCGGTCGCCTCGATCACACCGTTGCCAACTTCGTAACGCTTGCTTACCTCACCGAAAAAGGCGCGTCGGGAATCCTGATCGGCGGCGCGGAAAACATCGCCTTTCTTCCGTGCGGACAGCGCCTCGCTTTCTCCGCGCCGCGAAAAGACGCGCTGTTTTCGGTTTTCCCTTACGGCGGCGACGGCGTTGCCGATCTTGCCGGCTTTGCTTACGGCGGAAAAGACGTGGCGTTCTCTTCCCGCTTTCCGCTCGGCGTCAGCAATGCGTTTCTCGGCGGCGACGCGTCGTTCTTTGCGAAAAAAGGCGATTTTCTCATTATCACCGAAGAAAAAATACCGTTCCCTTCTTGACAAAGCCGAAGAAATCTGCTATCATAGTCGCGAACCGCAAAACAGAATAAAGTCAGGGGTGCCTCACGGCTGAGACGGATTCTTCCGAACCCTTAACCTGATACGGATAATGCCGTCGTAGGGAGTGCTTTCATCTACATATGAGGAATGTCATTTACCGCACGGAGTTCTGTGCGGTAATTTTTATTATCAAGAAAGGCGTTCCCATGAGATCCAAAAGAATTCACACCCTTACCGAATGTGCCGTAATGCTCGCGCTTTCGGTCGCGCTCTCCTTTGTCAAACTGTTTGAAATGCCGATGGGCGGCAGCGTTACGCTCGCTTCCATGCTCCCCGTGATGGTCGTCGCCATTCGCCACGGCTGGAGATGGGGTCTTCCCACCGCGTTCCTTTACGCGGGATTCCAACTTCTGCAGGCCTATCTGACCGGCAACGTATTCGTGTATTGCGAAACGCCCGCGACCATGATGATCTGCATCCTGTTTGATTACGTTCTGCCGTTCACGCTGATCGGCTTTGCCGGCACTTTCCGCAGACTTTCTCTCGGAAAAATACAGAACTTCGGCATCTACCTCGGCATTTTCGCCGTGACGGCGGTGCGCTTTGGCTGCCACTTCATATCGGGCGTTGCCATCTGGGGTCAGTGGGCGGAAGGCATGTCCCCCACCCTCTATTCTTTCCTTTACAACGGTTCGTTCCTCCTGCCCGAACTGCTCATCACACTTTTCGTTGCGGTGCTCCTGTTTGAACAGAAAGCTATTGACATCCGCGGCGATGCGCAGTATAATAAAAATAAGTGAACGGTGCCGACGCGCGGTATCAGGCCGAAAGGTATTACCGTGAGGAAAGTCCGGGCTTCACAGAGCAGGGTAACGGATAACGTCCGCCGAGGGTGACCTCCGGGAAAGTGCAACAGAAATAAACCGCCGTGTAAACGGTAAGGATGGAAAGGCGAGGTAAGAGCTCACCGGCATTGCAGGTAACTGCGTGCAACTGTAAACCCTATCCGAAGCAACACCGCTTGGGAGAGCCGCAAGGCTACGGCTGCTCGTCGGAATCCCATAGGTGGCAGAGGCTTTTGCCTTGAACCGACCGGAGACGGTCGGTGAAGATAGATGTCGGTTGCAGACGAAAGTCTGTACAGAACCCGGCTTATAAGTTCACTTGCGCCCGGAGGCAACTCCGGGCGTTTTTTTATGGCCAAGGCTTGCGGAATGTACGAAATTTGGGCATTTTCGCGATTTTGTCAATTTCCTTTTATTCCTTCCCGTGGTAAAATAACCGTAATGACGTCGGAAAAATCCACGCGACGGTGTTTCTGTACGCAGGAAGAAAGGAGAAACGGTATGCCGAATGACTATACAAAAGGTTCGATCAAATCCGCGTTCATCTGTCTTCTGAACGAACGGCCGTTAAATAAAATCAGCGTTCGCAATATCGTCGATCTCTGCGACATCAGCCGCAACACGTTTTACTACCATTTCCGCGATATTCCGTCGCTTCTCGAAGAAATCATCATCGACGCCGCCAATACGCTGATCCGCGAACACCCCACGGTGCTCTCCATGGAGGAATGTATCGAAACCGCCTATACGTTTGTCAAAGACAACCGCCGCGCCGTCTATCATATCTACGATTCGGTTGACCGGGACGCTTACGAAAACTTTCTTATGAAAATGTGCGAACACACATCGCGCCTTCTCGTGACCGACGTTCTGCGCGACAGAAACGCCTCGGACGAAGATAAAGAAGCGCTTATGTACTTCATGAAATGCCAATTCTTCGGCCTGTGCATGGATTGGACGAAAAGCGGCATGAACGACGATATTGTGGAAAAATACCGCCGCACGGTGCGTCTTCTGTCCCGTGTTCCGCAGGGTATTTTCCAGGAAAAAAAGTCGTAATTTTTATTACAAAATACCCCCCAGTGTCATAAAGTGCGACATCGGGAGGTATTTTGTCTATTGCCGAAAACCGTATTTTCTGATAAGATTAGCGCGTGCGGCAGGGACTGCGTCCTTTCTGCCGAGCGCGTTTTTTGCGGTTTTTCGCCGTGAAAACGCGAAAATACGTTTTTTAAATCAAGACATAAAGAGAGGGTAAAATCATGAACGAAAACGAAGTAAAAGCAAAAATCAAAGAGATGCTCTGCGAGCGCCTCGGCATCGAGCCCGACGTCCTGGGATACGACACGGTTCTCTTCAATGAGGGTATCGGTCTCGACTCCATCGACTCCCTGGAAATCATCTCCGCGATCGACGAAGAATACGGCGTACAGATGACCGGCGTGGGTAAAGAACACTTCCGCAACATCGACGCGCTCGCCGCTTACGTCATCGCGCACGCGGAGCAGTAATGATGGAAAAATACGCAAAAAGATGTGTTATCACCGGCCTCGGTGTCATCAGCGCCATCGGTAACGACACAAAAGAATGTTGGGAAAACATTCTGAAGTCAAAGAGCGGTATTGCGCACACGAAGACGGTGGACACGGAAAACTGTTATGCCGATTATGCGGCGGAAGTCAGCGGATTTTCCGAACAGAACCCCGCATATGACCGCGCGACCGCGCTTTGCGTCAAAGCCGCCGGAGAAGCCATGCGCGACGCGGCTCTTGCCGATTTCGGCGGCGATCCGCGCGTCGGCGTCATCATGGGAAGCTGCGTCGGAGGCGGCCGCAGTATCGAACACTACTATGAGTCCGGAAAAGATAAGTCCGACATTCTGAAAATGCCGATCTCGGCCATTGCGGTCCATGTGGCGGAATCCTGCCATGCGGGCGGCGTTGTCACCAATGTGGCAAACGCCTGCGCCGCCGGAACCATCAGCATCGCCTATGCGTCCGATCTCATTCGCGCCGGAAAGGCCGACGTCGTGATTGCCGGCGGCGCCGACGCGTTTTCTTCGGTTCCCTATTCGGGTTTTCTTGCGCTCCACGCGCTCGATGAAAACTCGTGCTCCCCGTTCAACCATTCTCACGGTATCACGCTCGGCGAAGGCGCCGGCGCCGTTATCGTGGAATCCTATGAACACGCCGTTCGCCGCGGCGCGCGTATTTATTGTGAAATTCTCGGCTCCGGTATCAGCAGTGACGCCCATCACATCACCGCGCCCCGTCCGGACGGAGAGGGACAGATGACCGCCATCCGCGAGGCCATTGCCCATTCCGGACTCACGGAAGCCGATGTGGATTACGTCAATGCGCACGGTACGGGCACCGCCAAAAACGACGAAGCGGAATTTTTGTCGCTTCATACCGTTTTTGACGAAAAAAACGATCACCTCGCCGTAAGTTCCACCAAGGCGATGACCGGCCACTGCCTCGGCGCCGCCGGCGCGATCGAAGCGGTCTTTGCCATCAAGGCGCTGACCGAAGACACCGTTCCGCCGACGCTCGGCTACAGCGAAGAAGACCTTGTCACGCTGAAGGAAAAAGCGGGCAAAATTGATTTCTGCCCCAACATTCCGCATAAAAAACCTCTGCGCGCCGTGATGAACAATTCCTTTGCTTTCGGCGGCAACAACGCCAGCATTATATTCAGTAAAGAGGCGGCGGATATGCCGGTTTTCCCCGATAAAACCGGAATCGTTATCACGGGTCTCGGCATCGTTTCCCCGCTCGGAAACGGCAAAGCGCGCTATGTTGCGGCCTGCCGCGACGGCGTTCGCTCCGAAAACGCGGAAGACCGTTCGGTCATCGGCACGGAGGATTATGACGCGCAGAACCTCAAGATGGCGTTTTACAGAAAGCTCGACCACCTGAGCCAGATGCAGGCCGTATCCGGCATGGACGCTTTGCATGACGCGCATTATGACGTCACGGAAGAAAACGCCGGCCGCATCGGCATGATCGTCGGCACGTCCGAGGGCGCGCTCAGTCCGAGTTGCGACTTTCAGGAAATGATTACGCAGAAAGGCAATGCGGGCGGAAGCGCCTTCAAGTTCCCGAACACCGTTTACAACGCGGCGGGCGGCTATCTGTCGATCTGCTCCGGCATCAAAGGCTACAACGTCACCGTTACAAACGGCGCACAGTCGGGTCTGCAATCCGCGGCCTACGCCATGCAGGTCATGCGTAACGGCTGGGAAGACGCGATGATTGCCACCGGTACCGATGAGACCGGAGACATTATTTCCGAACTCTATCACGGTCTCGGTCTCGCCGCGGACGAAAAAGTGAAACCCTATGAAAAGAAGAAAACATTTTCCCTGTCGGACGGCAGTATCTCCGTCCTGATGGAAACCGTAGCTTCGGCCGAAAAGCGCGGCGCCGCACCGTACTGCCGCATAACGGGTTACGGTATGGCGCGCGGAAGCGTTCCGTTCGGCACGCTCGGCGGCTCGGAGGCCGGTTGCGTCGGCGCGATCCGTTCCGCGCTGACCGACGCGGGCGTCGCCGCCCATGATATTGACGCGGTGATCGGCTTTGCGAACGGTCACGAAACCGTGGACGCCATTGAGACCGCGGCGCTTTCCGAAGTTTTCGACCTTACCCGGATCCCGGTCATTACGGTCAAAGAACGCACGGGCGAAGGACGCGCCGCCTCGGCCGCGCTTGCCCTCGCACACGGCGCCCTGCTCCTGCACGGCGATCTCGGCACCGAAACCGACGCCTATATGCAGGACAAAGCCGGCATGAAGAAGACGACCGTGAAAGCGGACGCGCTCCGCCGTATACTGGTTGTATCCTATGCCGCCGGCGGTTCCTACACCGCCGTTATTCTGGAAAAATAAAAGGAGAGTCATGATGAGTGTTGCCATCGTAACCGGCGCGTCGCGCGGTATAGGCAAAGCCTGCGCTCTGCGGCTGGCGAAAGACGGTTATACAACGGTCGTCAACTACGCGCACAGCGAAGAAGAAGCGCGCGCCGTCCTGACCGAGATCGAAGCCTGCGGCGGAAACGGTATGATCTACCGCGCCGATGTGTCCGACCTTGATCAGGTGAAAGCAATGATGCGCGACGTTTCGCGCGCTTACGGCAGTATTGACGTTCTCGTCAACAATGCCGGTATTGTACGGGACGAATATCTCCTTATGCTGAATCCCGATACGCTTGACCGTTGTTTCGATTTGAATGTAAAAGGATATTTCTATTGCGCCCAGCAGGCGGTACTGAAAATGTTCCGTAAAAAAAGCGGCGTTGTCATCAACATGTCCTCGGTCAGCGGTATTCTCGCCCTCGCGGGACAAAGCGTATACAGCGCCACAAAGGGCGCCGTGAACGCGATGACCCAAACGATGGCGAAGGAACTTGCGCCTTACGGTATCCGCGTCAACGCCGTGGCGCCCGGATTCATTGAGACCGAGATGCTGGACGCCCTGCCCGAAGAGAAAAAGAAAGAATATCTCGACGCGATACCGATGCACCGTCTCGGCCGTGCGGAGGAGGTCGCCGCCCTCGTTTCCGTACTGGCGTCCGACGCCTGTGCCTATATGACGGGGCAGATTCTGACGCTTGACGGAGGTATCTCCTTATGATGAACATATTCGACGTGAACCGCCGTCTGAAACAGCGGCCGCCCTTTCAGATGATTGAACGCGTGACCGCGCTGGAACCCGGCGAATCGGCGGTCGGCACCAAAACCGTGTCGATCAACGACCCGTGGTTTTCCGGGCATTTCCCCGGAACGCCGATCCTGCCCGGCGTTCTGATCATCGAAAGCTGCGCTCAGCTTTGCTCGATCGCGGCGGACGACGGATCGGGAGATCCCGACCGCCTGTATGTATTGCTGAAAGCGGACAATTTTAAATTCCTGAAGTTTGTATTGCCCGGCGACGTTATGACGATTTCGGTGAAAAAGAAGAGCGGCGGCGCCCTTGTCACATTCGACGCCGTGGTCACTGTCGACGGTGAAATACGCAGTAAAGGTACACTTTCCTTTACATCTGTGGCGAAAAATACTTTGTATACCGAGGAAACGGAGGCGAATCCTTCATGAGCATTGCCTTTATGTTTGCGGGACAGGGTGCGCAGGCCGTGGGCATGGGAAAGGATTTTTACGAAACCGTTCCGGCCGCCGCGCGCGTGTTCCGTATGGGCGAAGCGCTCCGGCCGGGTATTACCGCGCTCTGCTTTAACGGAGACAGCGCGGACCTCAACCGTACCGAAAACGCACAGCCCTCTCTTTTCCTGACCGATCTTGCAATCGCCGCTTCCCTCCGCGACGCCGGCGTCGTTCCCTCCGCCGTTGCCGGCTTTTCGCTCGGCGAGATTCCGGCCATGGCGTTTGCGGGCGTGATGAATGAAGAAGACGCGTTCCGCTTCGTTCTTCTGCGCGGAGACAGTATGGCCAAGGCGGCCGCCCGCCATCCGGGCGGCATGGTCGCTGTCCTGAAGCTGCCGCCCGAAACGGTCGCCGCGCTCTGCCGCGGGTTCTCCGAAATATGGCCGGTGAATTATAATTGTCCGGGGCAGGTTTCCTGGGGGGGCAGTCTTGCGGAAATCGACGATTTCTGCACCGCCGTGAAAAACGCGGGCGGCCGCGCGGTGAAACTGCCGGTCAGCGGCGCGTTCCATACGCCGTATATGGAAGAAGTATCGTCGGTGCTCGGCGGATTTCTTCATAATACGGCGCTGAACGCGCCCTCGGTACCGCTGTATGCCAACCGCACGGCAGAAGTATATCCCTCCGATCCGTCCGGCATTGCCGCACGCCTTACGGAGCAGGTATGTTCCCCGGTTCTGTGGGAGAAAACGCTTCACGCCATGCGTGAACGCGGTACGGATATTTTTGTGGAAGTCGGAGCGGGCAGCACGCTTTCGGGTTTTGTGCGCCGCACGCTTCCGGACGTCAAGGTTCTGACAGTAAACGATACGGCGTCGTTCCATGCGGCGCTGAATGAACTTACGGGAGTGTGAGAATCATGCCGGTTGCAGAAAAAATTGCCGAACAGCCTACGCTGATCGGTACATACAGAACCTGCGCAAAATGCAGTCAGTCGGTCGGAGAGGCGGAGCTTATCGCCCATGCCTATGTCTGCCCTTATTGCAAAAAACATCTGACCATGCCCGCACGGGCGCGTATCGGCTACCTGTCCGATACGGATTCCTTTACGGAACTTTTCGGTGAAGAGATCTTCACCGATCCCATCGCTTTTCCCGATTACCGGGAAAAATATACCGCCGCCAAAGGCAAAAGCCACGAGAACGAGGGCGTTATCTGCGGCGTGACAAAAATCGAAGGACACGCGGCCTGCCTTTTCGTCATGAATCCCGATTTCATGATGGGCTCCATGGGGACGGTCGTCGGCGACCGTATCACGGCGCTGTTTGAATATGCGACCGAAAGAAAACTGCCCGTCATCGGGTATACCGTTTCGGGCGGCGCGCGCATGCAGGAAGGCATGTTGTCTCTGATGCAGATGGCGAAAACATCTGCGGCGGTCAAACGGCACAGCGACGCGGGACTTCTCTACATCGTCGGTCTGACCGACCCCACCATGGGCGGCGTGACGGCCAGTTTTGCCATGCTCGGCGACATTATTTTCGCGGAGCCGGAAGCGCGCATCGGCTTTGCCGGCAAACGCGTGGTGGAACAGGTGACGGGTGAAAAACTGCCCGACAGTTTCCAGACGGCCGAATTTCAGTTGCAGAACGGTTTTATCGACGAGATCGTTCCGCGGCGCGAACAGCGCGCGCATCTTGCGCGTTTGCTTATGATGCATGAAAGATAAGGAGGACGCCATGACGGAACCGTTAAATGTCTATGAAAAGATCTGCCGCACCCGTAAAAACGGCCGTGCGACAGCGATCGACTATATCGCTTCCGGCGAGATATTCGACGGCTTTGTTGAACTTCACGGCGACCGCGCATACGGCGACGACCATGCGATCATCGCCGGCATGGCCATGCTGCGCGATCTTCCCGTGACCGTGATCGGTATTGAAAAGGGGCGGAATCTGTCCGAACGGCTTTACCGCAATTTCGGCTGTGTTCTCCCCGAAGGCTACCGCAAGGCTCTGCGTCTTATACAGGAAGCCGAAAAATTTCACCGCCCCGTCGTTTGCTTTGTCGACACGCAGGGCGCCAACTGCGGAAAGGGCGCGGAAGAACGCGGTGCCGGCGAGGCGATCGCGCAGAATCTGTTTATGCTCTCCACCGTGAAAACGCCGATTATCAGCGTCATGATTGGAGAAGGCGGAAGCGGCGGCGCGCTAGCGCTTGCCGTTGCCGACCGCGTATGGATGCTGGAAAACGCCTACTATTCGGTGATTTCCCCCGAATCCTGCGCCAGTATTCTCTTCAAGGATCCTTCGCGCGCCGATGAAGCCGCGGAGCATCTGCGCCTCACGGCCGACGATCTTTTATCCATGGGAATCGTGGAAAAGAAGATTACGGAACCCGCGGATTTCACCGATGACGACAAACGCAACCGGTTCATGCAGGAACTCGGGCGCGATCTTTATCGTGAACTCCGCCGCCTGAGAGGCAAGGATACGGAAACTCTCGTTTCCGAACGCATGGAAAAATACAGAAAGATCGGACGCTACGACGCCTACACCGCCGCGCCGCCGAAACCGCAGAGGTGGCATCTATGGCCGACGGTGAGATGAAGCGTATCCTGATCCTGAACGGCAGTCCGCACCGCAACAGAAGCACGACCATGACGGCCACGAACGCCTTTGTCGGCGGGATCCTGTCGAGCGGCGGATATGAAGCGGAAACCCTGCACATTGCGGATCTCCGCATAACGCCCTGCACAGGCTGTCTTTCCTGCTGGGGGAGAACCGAGGGAGAATGCGTCATTAAAAACGACGATATTCCCGCCGTCAAGGAAAAACTGCTTTCCGCGGATATTCTTATCCTCAGTTTTCCTTTGTATTTTTTCGGAATCCCCGGCCAGATGAAACTGATGGCCGACCGTCTTCTCTCGGTAATGGGAACCTATGCCGGTCGCGCGGCGCCGCGTGACGGTTCGCCGGCGCATGAATACCGCTATCCGCGTCCGTCGCAAAAAACCGTGCTGATCTCCGGTTGCGCATACACCGAGACCGACGTGGTCTACAACGCCGTGCGGGAGCAGGCCGACCTCATTTTCGGCCGCGGCGGCTATACCGCCATCTATTGCCCGCAGCTGAAAACAATGGCCGACAAAGGCGGCGCACGGCTCGACCGCGCGCTCGGACGATTTACCGAAGCGGGAAAAGAATTTGCGGAGAACGGCGCTTTGTCCGACGAGACATTGCGCGCCGTCACACGCCCGCCGTTTTCCCGCGAAATCTACCGTACCGTTCTTGAGGGCGTGTGGCGCGCCGAACGGGAAAAAGGAGGCAGCCTATGATACGCCTTGCCGTTGACCTTGCCGGAGCCGATACGCCGGAGGAAGACCTCTGCCGCGGCGCCGTCGAGGCCATGAAGAATCATGACGAACTGTTTCTCTATCTGTGCGGTCATGCGGAGCGCCTCTCCCCCGTATTGGAAGAAGCCGCACTGCCCGGCCGCTATACCATCGTGGACTCCCCGGTTGCCGTCACCAATGACGACGACCCCATGACGGCTTTTAAACAGGAAGACGCTTCTATCGTGAAAGCCATGCGCCTTGCGCATGACGGACAGGCCGACGGCGTTATCACCTGCGGCGCCACGGGAACGGTGCTGGTTTCGTCCATCATGATCCTCGGAAAACTGCGCGGTCTCCGTCCGATTCTTGCCGTGGAACTGCGCGGAAAAAACGATCGCCCTTTTCTTCTCCTTGACTGCGGCGCCAATATCGACAGCCGTGCGGAACTGTATCTTGCCTTTGCCCGTCTCGGCGACGCATACATGCGGTGCATCGGGTGTGATGCCCCGCGTATTGCGCTCCTGTCAAACGGTGCGGAAGATAAAAAAGGGTGTGCGGCCGTCAAAGAAGCGCATGCGCTTCTCCGTGCGGAGCCGCTTCGTTTCATCGGCAATATAGAGGCAACGCAGGCACTGTCCGGGGAAACGGACGTCATTGTCTGCGACGGCTTTCACGGCAATATCCTTCTGAAGTCCATTGAGGGAACGGCCAAAACGGTCATCCGCGAAATGGAAGAAGCGCTCGGCGATACGCCGGAGGCGCGTGCCGCCGCGGAGAAAGTACGGCAGAAATACGATTACAACACGCAGGGCGGCGCCGTTCTGCTCGGCGTTTCCAGACCCGTGATGAAAGGTCACGGTTCCGCAACGGGCGAAGCGGTCGCAAAAATGATCGTCCGCATGGCCGATCTTGTCCGGAACGGTTTCATCGACAAAGTGAATTCCGCCGCAGAAAAAAATCAGGAATGTAAATCATGATTTACATTCCTGCTTTTTAAATTCGTAAGCGCAATAGTGCCTGCGCCGCAGAGAATACCGGGTTGTACCTTAAAAGCATCGACCTATGCCGCACCTATGCCCGTCCCGGCGGACGTCGCTCTATCCCGCCTTACAGAGTTTTTTTGCGGGTGCAGGCATGTCGAACGCACACAATCAAAAATACGCACCATAAAAAATATACACGATTATACCAATAAATCACAAGGCGGATTTCCCGCGCGGATGTTTCGCCTTTATCTCCATTGCGGCATGCTTTTATATGACCGGCGCGGGGCAATTTCCAAGGCACAAACCGTACTGCCGTCGCGGACATAGTCATAACCACCGGTAAACCGGTGGCTTGCACAGCCCCTATAAGGGGCAATTACAGGCACGACCCC
>CAJLXA010000012.1 GCA_905210485.1 uncultured Eubacteriales bacterium
CAGCTATGTTTTTCTTTAAGTCCGCGGCAGGTTTCCGTAACGATTTCGCAAATTTCTGCGCTGTCGTCGACGCATTCCGCAAGATACATGGGTTTGGCGTCGGGATAGGGGAGGTCTGTTTTCACTCCGTATTTTTCCGTAATTTTTGTTTTTTTCAAAAGCAGGCGGTTGTCACAGATGGCGCCGAAATAGAGTCCGTTCCGGTAAAGCAGGTATTCTCCCATCATCAGCCGCGTCGTAATACGGCCGAGCGGGGATAACTGGTCAAGAATAAAATCAAGGTAATCTTTTGTTGATGGCATAGAAATTCCTCACTGATGATTTTCGTATGTAGGATAGGTAAACCGGTCATCTTCGGTAATCTCCCGCATTACGCGGCAGGGCGTCCCGACGGCAACAACGTTTGCGGGAATCGAGGCGGTGACCACACTGCCCGCACCGATCACGGTATTGTCGCCGACGGTAACGCCGGCAAGTATCGAATCGAAGAAGTGACCAAACTACTACAGACAGGAAAGATACTTGAAGAGTTCGACCGAGTGATGTTCAAAAGTCTTGTGCGGAAAATCACCGTGCTGTCCAACAAGGAAATCGAAATAGAGTTCGAGTGCGGAATAACAGTAAGAGAAACTTTATAAGCAAACGACCGACTGCGTTCATAAGAGTGCGGTCGGTCATTTTTTCGTTGATTAAGACAGAAGAAATCATACGCTCCTTATCGAGCAAAAATCCTTTTTGTGCAATCGTTAAAGGTTTCCCGTTTCGCAAACCGAGAGAAGAACAAATCCCTACGGTGATATGCGAAGAAACAACAAAAAGGGTAAACTGCCACGAAAACGGCAATTTACCCCTGTTTTGCATAGAAAAAGACACACGCGGCGGAGTTTTATACGCTCCTTTTGCGTGTGTCTTGATGGAGCAGGCGACGGGAATCGAACCCGCGTATTCGGCTTGGGAAGCGGACACTCTGCCATTGAGTTACGCCTGCATATTCCTATTATACCTTTTTTATGGGGATTTGTCAAGAGAGAAAAAGGGATATAACAGGAAAATTATAGAATGTATCACTCGTTTTCGTCCAGAGCGTCGATGCCGTGAAGCCGTTCAAGAAAATGCTCAAGATCGGCAATCGCCGTTTCGTCGGTAACGGCATAGGCGTCTTTCAGCGCGGAGAGAAGTTCCTCTTTGTCTGCGCCGTTTTCAAGTCGTTTCCATAGAAAAGCGCCGGTATCGTTCAATTTCAAAATGCCGACTTTGGGCGTGGTGCCGCAGGGGAGTACGATATGCGCGCCGGCAACTTCACGCATAACAAATTCGGGGCGTATCTTCATACAGCGGAATTTCCTTTCAGTATTCTTTCGGCAAGGCGCGCCGCCTCTTCTGTCGGGGTGCAGGACAGCGTGTATGCCGGAACCGTTCGGAGCAGGCGATCTGCCCATGTGAGAAGCGAGGCGCTTTGTTTTGGCGACGCAGGCAGAAATATCTGCCGGAAGAGCAGGGAAAGTGCCTTGTCCGGCGGGATATGCGTCATACGGTTATCCGTACCGCGGGAAAGGAAAACAAGCGCCCTTAGCGGAACGGCGCGGTTTTCGTTCCATCCCTCTTTTCCGCAGAAAGGCGTACCGTATGCGATAAAACCGGAATCCGTATCGCGCACGATCGGTTTGTCGCCATTCACAATATGGACGGAATTGCCGAAAACGCGTTGCCAAAGCGCAATATGTGTGGACTTTCCTGTACCGCTCGGCGCAAGAAAAGCGTAGCCGTTCCCTTTGTATTCAATGACGGCGGCATGCAGAAAAAAAGCCTTGTACATAAGGGCCTGTTCGCAGATTTTACGGTATACGGCCGTCCGCTCCAGAACATAAGGATTTGTCACGGCGGGAGCCTCTTTTTTTTCACGTGCCATATCCTCCGGGGTGACGGAAACGGTGAAATCGGCGGGCAGGTTGTCCTGAACACGGTAATTCTGCATGAATACGGCCGTTTCCGATGAGAGAGACGGACAGTCGATAAGCAGATCGGCAATGCGGTAAGTCGGCATGGTATCTCCGTAAAAAAGCGCCCGATCGTTCCCCGAATACAGTGTTCGGGAACTCCGATCGGGCGGTGTTTATTTTAGTGAACGATGCACTTTTCGGTGTCTTTATCGAAAATGTGCATTCTCGATGTGTCGATGGCAACTTTGATGGTGTCTCCGGCGCGGGAAGAGGAACGTGCCGATACACGGGCAATGATGTTCTTGCCGTTGGTGGCGTCTTCCTGACCGTCAAAGCCGAGGTAGAGATAAATCTCTGCGCCCATAAGTTCGGTGACGTCAACCGTAGTGTCCATCGTGCTGTCGGGCATAGCGGAAACAACGGCGGGTTCGTCATGAATACTTTCGGGACGGATACCGATGACAACGTCGCGGTCGATATATTCTTTCAGTGCAGGGGCATTTGCCTTGTCGGCAGGGACTTTCAGCGAGTTTGTGCCGAATGTCACATACAGATCCGCACCCTTCTTTTCCAGTTTTGCCGTGATGAAGTTCATCTGCGGCGTGCCGATAAAGCCGGCGACGAAAAGATTGCAGGGTTTGTCGTACAGGTTCTGAGGTGTATCCACCTGCTGGATAAGACCGTCTTTCATAACGACGATACGGGTTGCCATCGTCATAGCTTCGACCTGGTCATGCGTTACGTAAATGAAGGTCGTACCGACTTTTTTGTGGATTTTCGTAAGCTCGGTTCTCATGCTGGCGCGGAGTTTTGCGTCAAGGTTGGAAAGCGGTTCGTCAAGCAGGAAGACCTTAGGATCGCGGACAATGGCGCGGCCGAGCGCAACACGCTGTTTCTGACCGCCGGACAGAGCCTTCGGCTTTCTTTCGAGAAGGTGGCTGATGTCGAGGATACGGGCGGCTTCTTCCACACGGCGCTTGATTTCTTCTTTCGGAACCTTACGGAGCTTCAGGCCGAATGCCATGTTGTCAAATACCGACATGTGCGGATACAGAGCATAGTTCTGGAACACCATGGCGATGTCTCTGTCTTTCGGCGCGATGTCGTTGACAAGCGTATCGCCGATGAAAAGCTCGCCTTCCGTGATTTCTTCAAGGCCGGCGATCATACGCAGGGTCGTGGATTTACCGCAACCTGACGGGCCTACGAAAATAATAAACTCCTTATCCTTGATTTCAAGGTTGAAGTCGGAAACGGCGGTAACGCCGCCGGGATATCTTTTATAAATATGCTTCAGGGAAAGGCTTGCCATGTTATTTCTCCTTAAGGTTTATAAATTTACATATAATATTGTATCAAAATCCGTGCAAAAAAGATAGAGGGGAATTCTCCAAAATTTCAGGACATCATTTGTGCATTACGTACAAAATCGGGAGTTTCGATAAATGGACTGACGGAAATGTTAAAAAACAATTTCTAATAAATTATAATTTAAGATACAACGTGCAGAATACTTATCGACCGATAGTATGTGACGGCCGGCGCGCAGTTATGCGGAATTTTAATTTTTCGGCATATTTTTGCGGCTTAAAGCAATGCGTTTCCGCGCGAGATCCACGCTTTTCACGCGGACGTCGATCACATCGCCGACGGCGAGCACTTTGTGCGGATCACCGACAAAATGATCGGCCATTTCCGATATATGAAGAAGTCCGTCCTGGTGTACGCCGATGTCGACGAAAGCGCCGAAGTCAACGACGTTCCGCACCGTTCCGCGGAGAAGCATGTCGGGAACGAGGTCTTTCATATCGAGAACGTCGGTACGCAGGCAGGGCGCCGGCGCGGTGTCGCGGATATCCCGACCCGGTTTTTCCAGTTCGCCGACAATGTCGACGAGCGTCGGCTCGCCGCATTGCAATTCTTCGCAAAGTTTTTTTGTGCCGTAACGCGAGGCTTTGAGGCGGAGATCGTGCAGATTGCCGGCGAGAATATCTTCTTCGGTATAGCCGAATTTATGCAGCAGCTGTTTTGCCGTTTCGTAGGATTCGGGGTGCACGCCCGTATTGTCAAGAATCTCTTTGGAATTCGGAACGCGGAGAAATCCCGCGCATTGCGTATAGGCTTTTTCGCCGATTTTCGGAACTTTCAATACGGTGGCGCGGTTTTTGAAAGCGCCGTTTTCTTCCCGGTAGGCCACAATGTTTTTCGCGGCAGTCGTGCTGATGCCGGAAATATAGGAAAGCAGGGAATAGGAGGCGGTATTGAGATCAACGCCGACGGCGTTCACACAGTCTTCCACAACGCCGCCCAGCGTTTCGTTCAGGCGGTTTTGCTTCATGTCGTGCTGGTATTGGCCGACGCCGATGGATTTCGGATCGATTTTGACCAGTTCCGCCAAAGGATCCTGCAAGCGACGCGCGATGGAGACGGCGCTGCGTTGCGTTACGTCAAAATCGGGGAATTCTTCCTGCGCGAGTTTCGACGCGGAGTAAACGGATGCGCCCGCTTCGCTGACGATGGCATACTTGACGGTACGGGAAAGTTTTGGGAGAAGATCGGCAATGAATTTTTCGCTTTCGCGGGAAGCGGTACCGTTACCGATGGCGATAATGTCCACATTGTATTTGTCTACAAGGCGCTTAACGACGCGTTCGCTGCCCGCAATGTCCTCTTTCGGAAGCGTCGGATAGATGACGGCCGTATCCAGTACCTTTCCGGTCTGATCCACAACGGCAAGTTTGCAACCCGTGCGGAAGCCGGGGTCATAACCGAGGACGGTCTTGCCTTTCAGCGGCGCGATCATGAGCAGATTGCGCAGGTTTTCCGCGAAAACACGGAGCGCGCTTTCCGAGGCGTTGTCGAAAAGATCGGAGCGGATTTCGCGTTCGACCGCCGGAAAGATGAGGCGGGAATAGGCGTCCCGGATGACGTTCATCAGAATCGGTACGGCGGGGGAAACCTTGCTTTTGATAACGTGCGCGGAGAGAAGCGCGATGGCGGCTTCTTCGTCTACTTCGATGGCGACTTTCAGAAAATCTTCGTTTTCACCGCGTGTAACGGCAAGGACACGGTGAGGACGCAATTTTTTCAGCGGTTCTTTGAAGTCGAAATAATCGCTGTAGGTCTCGCCGCCCTCTTCTTTGGCGCGTTTTGACGTCAGAACGCCGTTTTCGTTGGTGAATTCGCGGAGCATCTTGCGGTATTCTGCCACGTTGGCGATGTCTTCGGCAATAATATCGCAGGCCCCTGCCAGCGCCTCTTCCGGCGTGGCAACACCTTTTTCCTCGCTTACATAATCCTTTGCCGCTTCTTCGATGGCGGGGGTATAGGTGTCGTATTGGGCGACAATCAGTTCGGCAAGCGGAAGAAGCCCTTTTTCGCGTGCCACGGAAGCGCGCGTTTTGCGTTTCGGTTTGTACGGGCGGTAGATGTCTTCCAGTTCCACAAGCGTTTCCGCGCGGTCAAGCGCCGCGGAGATTTCGGGCGTAAGTTTCCCCTGTTCTTCAATGGCGGCCGCGATGGTTTCGCGCCGGGCGTCCAGATTGCGGAGATAGGTCAGACGGTCGCTCATATTGCGGATAGTGATGTCGTCAAGACTGCCGGTCACTTCTTTACGGTAACGGGCGATAAAGGGGACAGTGTTTCCCTCGTCGAGCAGGGCGACGGTTTTTTCGACCTGTGACTGCGTGAGGTCCAATTCTTCCGCAAGTTTCTTCAGAATATCCATGATGAGGTAACTCCTTTCTGCGCCGCAAAGCGGGCAGTGAGATTTTATTTTTGATTTTTCAGAATGACGAGTTCGTTTTCGGTAAGGTAACGCCATGTGCCTTCGGGGAGCGCGGGGTCAAGCGGAATACCGCCGAAACTTTCGCGCCGGAGATAGGTGATACGGTTATCACAGGCGCCGAACATGCGCTTGATCTGATGATATTTTCCCTCGGTCAGCGTGATATGTCCGGACAGCCTGTCCTCCGAAAGAACAAGCGCCGCGGGTTTCAGCATTTCGTCACCGAGCGTCATGCCTTCCGTCATGCGTTTTTCCGCTTCATCGGAAAGCGGCGTAAGGCAACGGAAGAAATAGGTTTTTTCCACATGATGGCGCGGCGAAAGCAAACGATGCGCGAGAGGGCCGTCGTTCATCAGAAGCATGAGTCCCACGGTGTCGCGGTCAAGACGTCCGCAGGGAAAAAGATTCATGCGACGGAGTTTTTCCGGGAGAAGTTCGGTTACGACGGGATAATTGCCGTCTTCGGTCGCGCTGATATAGCCGGCCGGTTTATTCAGCATGACATATTGGAAAGGCATATAGATCACCGGTTCGCCGTTTAGCGTGACGGCGTCGCGCAAAGGGTCGACATGACGGTCGGGGCGCTTTTCAGGCTCTCCGTTGACGGTGATAAGACCTTTTTTGGCGAAAACGGCGGTTTCTTTGCGGGACAGAAGTCCGCATTCCGAGAGCATTTTATCGAGACGCACGGGTTCTCCTTTCCGTAAAAAGCCAATGGCGGTGTGCTTTTGCGAATACCGCAACTTCTGTATTTTAGCATAAAAACAAAGTGAAGTCAATGTTTTTTGCAGACGGGCGGTAAAAATCGGCCGATTTGGTTGCCGCAGGGAAAAAATACCGATAAAAAAATAAAAAAGACTTTACTTGTTTTCGGCAATGTGCTACAATATATAAAAATAACGATGTGGTATGGGGAACATTATGGAAAACCGTTTTCTGAGTCTGCTTTATCCGAATGAAGAAAGTCAGCTCTGCGCGCGCGACAGAAAAAATCTGCCGAATATATCCGATGAGGTCTGCGACGAACTCGGACTATCAGCGCTTTTTTCTTTGAAAAACAGCACGCTTTCCGAATATTTCACCGCCGATCCTGCCGTCATTGCCTATCGCCAGGAAGTGATGCGCGATATGCTTTCTTCGCCGGCCATCGGCGAGACGCTGAACAGAGTGTTGCCGGTGCTTTTCGATATTCTGGAAATCCGCGAACTGGATACGCGCGGCGGTAATGCAGGGGATTCCTATCTTTACAGCATTACGGAAATCGAACTGTATGTCAGTTGCGTCAAAACGCTGTACGAGGGATTTTCCGCCTGCCGCGATACGGTGCAAAGCGAGGCTTTCCGGCATTTGTTCCATGTGATTTTTGAATTGGCGGAAAGCGATTATTATAAAGAACTCAATAAAAAACTGTCCGAACTTTCATCGCGTGTTCACGAGATCCACAGCATTACCGTCGGCGTGAATCTTGACGCACAGCTTCGACCCGCCGAAGCAGGGGTAATCTCGGTAAATACCGAATCTTTCAAATCGGGGAAACTGCTGGATAAAATTCTGCGCATGAGTTTTAAAAACGACGCGTTTACCTGTATCGCGCCGCTTCAGCCTTTCGGAAAGGCGCAGGCGGAGAACCGTAAGGAAGCCCTGACATCGGCCTTTAACGGCGCAATAAACGAAATTTTCCGCGGTTCGGTGCAGGCATGGCGCAAAATTGCCGGAGCCTATGTGTTGGAAAATACCGATTTTCTGCTACGCCTTCTGCCGGAAATCGAATTCGTTTCACGCGCAACGGCGCTTATCCGCCGGTTGAAGGAGCATGGAAACGAGGTAACGCTGCCGACGTTGCACCCGATGGCGGCAAAGGACTTTTCCGCCGTTGATCTTTATAATCCCGCTGTGGCGCTGGAGATCGAAGAGCCGGTTGTGACCAATGATTTTTCCTTTGACGACGACGGCCGCCTGTATATACTTACCGGCCCTAACCGCGGCGGAAAATCGGTCATTACCTGCGCCGTGGGTATTGCTCAGGCCATGGCGCAACTCGGCTTGTATGTACCGGCCAAAACGGCGGTTATCAGCCCTGTTGACGGCATCTTCACACATTTCCCCGAAGGGGCGGACGATACGATCGACAAGGGACGTCTCGGCGAGGAATGTGCGCGTTTGCGCCGCATTTTTGACGCGGTGACCGAAAACAGCATGGTTTTGCTTGACGAATCGCTCTCTTCTACCGGCGCCTATGAGGCGTCTTATATCGCTTCGGAAATTCTGTCCGGCTTTGGTGCTTTACGTTGCCGCGGAATCTTTTCGACGCATCTTCATGAGTTGGCCGCCGGAACTGAAAAGATCAATGAAATGTCTGCGGCCGCGGGCGGCGTAAAGATCGACAATCTGGTGGCGGGAATTGAGGAAGGACGCCGTTCTTTCAAAATCTATCGCCGTCGGCCGGACGGAAAAAGTTATGCCCGCGATATTGCGGAAAAATACGGACTTTCGTTCGGCGAACTGCTGAAAAAACATCAAGGATAATGAAGCGGACAGTAACCAAAGTCTGCACATAATCAAAAAACACAAATTTTTGATGAAAAAACACAAATTTTCCTTGACAGCATTTGCTTTATATGGTAAAATGGTGAAAAACCGTAAAGGAGTATCCTATGAAGCGTTTGTGGGCGACCTTGCTTTTGTTATGTCTCGTACTGCCTTTTACGTCTTGTTTCCGTGACGACGATAAAGACGTACCGTCTTCCGAAAAAGAATCCGAAAGCGAGAGTGAAAACGTGATTACCGAATGGAACGGACTGCGTATTCTGGTGGTGACCGATATTCATTATCATGCCGAAGATGCCGATGACGACTCTGCCAAGGTCAATCAATACGGCTACACCGGTAACGAACGCATGCAGATGATGGTTGATAATATCCTTGAAGAGCACGAAAGCGATCCTCTTCATGCCGTTCTGGTGCTCGGCGATCTCGGCGGAAACAATTATACCGTCAAAAAATATCTGCCGTCGACGGATGAAAACGGTTTTGACCCCGAAACAAGTGTAAAAGAGAATTATTACGGCAGTGCGGCCGATACCATTTATCAGGTGAAAACGGAGTACCTCGATCAGCTGACGGCGGCGGGGATTCCCGTCTACTGCCTGCCGGGCAATCATGACGCGTATCCGGCCGCGATGTGGCGGAAACTGTTCGGCTACGATAAGGACTACGTCATCGAATTTCCCGAACAGAAAACGGCGATACTGATGCTCGACCTCTACGGCTTTGACGCCGATAACGTTTTTTTCACAGACGGACGTGAAACGCTTTCCGTAAGAAAAAGCCGTTCTGCAGAAAACAGGGAAGCGCTCCGCGATCTTGTCAAAACGGCGTCGGCATACGATCACGTTATACTCTGCGCACATCAGCACATCCTTGACGCCGATGCGCTGGCGATCGTGAACACATTGAAGAATGTTGATGTTTTCTTTGTCGGTGACGGGCACAGCGTTGCCGATTTTTCCCGTTCTTCCAATGTTAAAGTACCGACATATATGTTAGGTATGTATTCTTATTGCATTAAAGAAGAGACCAAAGTTCAGAACGGATTCGGCGATCCTTACGTTTTCCGCACCGAAAAGGGAATGTATGCCGATCCGACCAAGGTCGATACGCGGACTTCCGCATATGCTTCTTACGATTACTATCCGGCAACCGAGGCGGAACTTAACGATAAAAGCATAAAGAAAGTGTATATGAAATCTCCGGCTGCTGTTGCGCCGTATTTCCGCTGGAACTATGCGATCGTGGAGACCGATAACGACGGCGCCAATGCGCGTTGCGATATTATTTATCCTGCTGTTACATATCACGGCGTTTCTCCGAAAACCGGTCATCTTCTCACACCGCATTACGGTATGTTTCCCTCTGTAAACGGTGACTGGACACAGGAATATGCAATGGAAGAACTGTTCGATCTTTCAAAGAAAAAGGGTTGATGGGGATAAACCCGTTACCCGTAAAACAATGCCGACGGCCATATTGCCGTCGGCATTGTTTTCTTTTTTTGAATACATATCTCTTGCGAAAAGATTTCAAAATGAAAAGAATAGTTTACGTTTTTTGCGGTTTTTGGCTAAGGTAATCCATAAGATCATGGTACAGATAAAGCGAACCGCATATGACGGTGAGACGGGAAAGGCGCAGGGCTTTTTCATATGCTTCGCCGATGTCGGGACAGCACGTACCGCAGATACCGAACGTAAGCGCCTTTTCGGTCAGGGCTTCCGCCGTCATGGCGCGCGGGTTATCTTTGACGGTAGTAAATATGAAGTCGGCGGTGTTGTCGGACAAAAGCCGGAGCGATTCATCTATTTTTTTATCGGTCATACAGGCGAAAACGACCGTTTTTTGTACGCCCGGATAATAGCGGTTGAGCGAGGCTACCAAGGCCCGGATCCCGTTTTCGTTATGACCGCCGTCGTAGATAACGGTCGGATCTTCGGAGAGCCGTTCAAAACGTCCCGGATTCACGGCGGACGCAATGCCTGCGCGGATGGCTTCTTCCGGAAGGCCGAGCGTTTTGCAGGCAACGGCGGAAAGAGCGGCGTTTTCGATCTGATGGTATCCGGGAATTCCGGCCGTCAGGCCGTGAAGTTCGTCGACGGAAAAGTGTTCGTAAATATCGGTATGTCCCTCCGGTTGCGGGTGCACGGTCAGGAGAGTAAGGCGATGCTTTTCCGTCTCCCGGCGGATCACCTCCATGGCTTCCGGCTCCTGTTCTACGGTAACGCAGGTTCCCGACGCGGAATTGTCTTTCAGGATTCCGCATTTTGCGGCCGCGATTTTGGCAAGAGTGTTGCCGAGATATTGCATGTGATCCATGCCGAGGCGCGTGATGACGGCAATTTCGTTTTTCTTTATAACATTGGTGGCGTCAAATTCGCCGCCGAGTCCGACTTCAAGCACAACATAGTCGCATTTTTGTTTTGCAAACCAAAGGAATGCCGCCGCCGTCCAGATTTCAAACTGCGTCGGTGCCATACCTGTATCTTTTTTGACGATTGCCGCTTTCGGTTCGATTTCGGAGAGCAAAGAAGAGAGCGAGTTGTCGTCGATGTCGACGCCGTTTACCGAAATACGCTCGTTTATTTTGAGAAGATTCGGGGAGATATACTTTCCGACGCGGTACCCGGCGGCAGAAAGCGAAGAGGCGATATAGGCGGATACCGATCCTTTGCCGTTTGTGCCTGCGATGTGAATACAGCGGAGGGAATCCTGCGGATCGCCGAATAATGAAAGAAGCGCGGTTATGCGGGTGAGTCCCGGTACCGTTACAGACTGAAAACTGTTGGCATATTTCTGAAAAGGCGACGGGGTTCGGCGGTTTTTATCGAATTTGTCGCAATCGTCGGAAAAACGGATAAGCGGTTTTTCCGTGGCCAGCGAAACAAAAAAATAGGTAACAACGCGAACAGGATAAGTGACGGCGGCATTGATGGCGCGTGCGCCGAAAGCGGCGGCCGGCGGATAAGCGTAGATAAAAATAAAAACGGGCGTCATGCCGAGAAAACTTACAAGGAGATTTACCGTAAAAAAAGCAAGGAGCGTTCTTGTGACTGTCGTATGCTTTTTATGAAAGAAAATACCCATCAGCGCACCGCTTGTGATGTTGCAAAGCGAAATCCACGGATTCGGCGCATATCCGTGAACAAAACAGCCGATAAGGTCGGACAGAAAGTAGGCGGCGCCGGCGTATATCGGTCCGAGTGCCTGCGCTACCAGTGCGATCGGGAGAAAACCGAGATCAAAGCGATAGGCGGAGTTCTGCGGTGAAAAACCGAGAAAACGGCATAGCACAACGCTGATGGCCACCATGGCCGCTGTAAAGATCATGCGGCGCAGGGTACCGCCGGGAAGATGAGGGGCAGGTGCGGTGCGCGTTTCCTTATGCATATGCGGTTGCGTGTGCGTTGAAACGGTTGCCGGCGTATCTGCGGCGGTATCGTGTCCCGAAGCGCCGGATTTTTTCTCATCTTCACAAATTGCGGAAACTGTCTTTCCGGTATCGGAATCGCTTTTATTCGGAGCCTGTTCTTCCGATTTTCCGACGTCTTTTGCGGCAGACGCGTCACCGGAAAAAGCGGCGTCTTTTTCAATCGGAAAAGCGTCTGTCGGCGTCGACCGGTCATTGCGCGCAGGGAAATCTTCGATACCGTCGTTTACGGTCATAGGCGGGGCGGGGAATTGTTTTTTAAAATTTTGCATAAATAAAAACCTCCTTATACAGTATCGAGCTATACATAGGAAGTTTCTTCTTATGTAACAGCGGGATGCGAAAGCCACACCGCAACAATTGTTTTCGTCCGTCGGGCAAACTCCCCGTCCCGGCGGCACTTTACGCGTGGTTTCCTACTCTGTATTTTTGCATAATCGGCAATTTTGATTCGCGGCCGGCCGTATAGCGGAACAATATATTCCGGGCAGTGCACAAATCAACGATCGCTTTTCTACATTGTAGCATATTGTCAGGACTTTTTCAAGCGGTTACGGGAAAATAATCCCGATTTATATAATCTGCTTTTAAAAAACGGAAAAATCTTCCTCCGGTAGAGAAAAAAGCGGCCTCTCTCCTGAATGGAAACATGACTGTTTTTCTCTACCCGGAGTAGAAAAACGGCTCTACGTACAGTAGAGAGACAAGATTTTCTCTCTATTTTGCTTGTTTTTGTCTGTAGAACCGGAAAACCTATGTGTGGGTGGATTTTTTTGCGGTTCCGTTGTATACTTCATACAGAAACCGATTCGGGCGCCTTGTGATGAAGGTATGCTCTGTAACGGATTTATAAAAACAGGTTTTCCTGTTCTGAATAAAAATATAAAATCGGGAAAAAATAAAATCAGATTTTCCCATTCGCGGAGGTTACTGCATATGAAAAAGAATATTGTGGTGTGGGGCGACTCGCTTGCCCGCGGCGTTATATACGACGATGAAAAAAAGCGTTACCGCATTTCTCCCGTTTGCGCCGCCAATATTATTTCGGAAAAAACAGGCGCGGTCATTACCAATCGTTCGCATATGGGCATGACTTCGGCGCAGGGGTTGTCGCAGATGCAGGATGATATTGCACGCGGTATCGGCGGCGATGTGGCTTTCCTTGAATTCGGCGGAAACGATTCCGATTTCGACTGGAAAGCGATCAGCGAAGCGCCCGACGCGGAGCATCTTCCGAAAACCGTGATTTCGCAATATGAGGAAGACATGTGCCGCATGATCGAACTCTCCCGTGAACATGGAATGGAGCCTATGCTGGCGACGCTTCCGCCGCTGATGGCAGACCGTTATTTTGAATTCTTCTCCCGGAACGGTCTTAACCGCGGTAATATTTTGCACTGGCTCGGTGACGTAAACAAGATCTACCGTTTCCATGAGCGGTATTCTCTTGCCGTTGCCAAGATCGCTTCCAAATATAATTGCCGCATAATGGATTTGCGTACCGCTTTCCTCGACAAATGGGACGCACGTCCGTATTTCTGCGCCGACGGTATTCACCCGAACGACGCGGGGCAGAAACTGATTGGCGAAACCATTCTGAAAGCGCTGTCACCCGCTTGAGCCGTGAATATGCCGAGGTGCTCGGCCTCAGGTTCTTTTGCGGTGATATAGCCGCGGCCGTAAAGAGCGCGGAAACCCGTATTTTGCACGGGGGCGTCGTTTTTACGCCGAATGCGGAAATGCTTTACCGCGCTATGCATAACCCGGACTTCTACCGTCTTTTGTCTTCGGCCGACATGTTGCTTCCCGACGGACAGGGAGTGGTGATTGCCGGAATTCTGGCGGGTAAGAAGCTGGAGCGCCTTCCCGGAATTGAGTTCGGGGAGGCTCTTCTATTGTCCGGTAAGCGCGTATACTTTCTCGGCGGTCGCCCCGGGGTGGCGGCACGGGCCGCGGAGCGTATGGCGGCGCGTTTTCCCGATGTTTCGGTTGTCGGAACGCATCACGGGTATTTTTCTGCGGCCGAGGAAGAGGGAATCGTCGGCGAGATTGCGGCATTGATGCCCGACGCGGTGTTTGTGGCGCTCGGTTCGCCGCGACAGGAAGAATTCATTATGAGGTACAGGCACAGTCTGCCGTCTTCTTTACTTGTCGGACTGGGGGGTAGTCTCGACGTATATGCAGGCGATAAACAGCGCGCGCCGGAAATCTTTCGGCGAACGGGGTGCGAATGGCTCTATCGTGTGTTGAAAGAGCCGCGGCGGCTACGGCGCGTTTTATGCATACCGTTATTTCTTGCGGAAAGTTTTTTCTATGCGGAATATTGTCGTTTCCGTCACGGGATACCGCACAGAAAGCCGCGTCACGCAAAAGAAATCGCAAAATAACGGACATTTTGGATGGGGCACTGCCCGAATAACGTAGGTATAGAACGGATTTATGGCAAATCCGCAATGCACAAGGATTAGTATAAAGAATATTGATAAAAATTTCGCAATCCTCTTGCATAATGGAAAATTGTGTGGTATAATACACACAGTGAACCTTGCGAGGGCAAGTTTCGCGCTATCGCGCCCCGCACGAACGTGCGGCTGTGTTACTTGATGTCCATCGTAAAAACGCCTGTGCAAGCACGCATTTTTACTCGTCGGGTAATACACACAGTGAACCTTGCAGGAGCAAGTTTCGCGCTATCGCGCCCCGCACGAACGTGCGGCTGTGCGTTTGCACAGAGAGGATCCAATAAAAAGGTTCGGATACGAACCCGCGGCAAGCGTGCCGTTCCGGTCGCTTGCGGATTTTTCATGTCGCTACCAAATTTTATTTATATAAAACGGAGGAATTTCCAAATGTCAGTCAAAGTTGCCATTAACGGTTTCGGTCGTATCGGCCGTCTTGCTTTCCGCCAGATGTTCGGCGCAGAAGGCTATGAAGTTGTCGCCATCAACGACCTTACCAGCCCGAAGATGCTTGCGCACCTTCTGAAGTATGATACGGCTCAGGGTAGCTACGTTGCCCAGGGTCATACCGTTGAATACAAGGATTCCGTTCTCGGTGAAGACGGCAAGACCGTAGTTGTTCCCGGTTCCATCACGGTTGACGGCAAAGAGATCACCATTTACGCCTGCCCGAAGGCCGCTGACCTTCCTTGGGGCAAACTCGGTGTTGATGTTGTTCTTGAATGCACCGGTTTCTACTGCTCCAAAGAAAAGTCGATGGCACATATCGCCGCCGGCGCAAAGAAAGTTGTTATTTCCGCTCCTGCGGGCAACGACCTGAAGACCATCGTTTTCAACGTTAACCAGGACACGCTGACGAAAGATGACCAGATCATCTCCGCCGCTTCCTGCACCACGAACTGCCTTGCTCCTATGGCAAAGGCTCTGAACGACAATTTCCCGATCCAGAGCGGTATCATGACCACCGTTCATGCTTACACCGGCGACCAGATGATTCTTGACGGTCCGCACAGAAAGGGTGACCTCCGCCGTGCCCGTGCCGGCGCTCAGAACATCGTTCCGAACTCCACCGGTGCCGCTAAAGCAATCGGCCTTGTTATCCCCGAACTGAACGGCAAACTGATCGGTTCCGCACAGCGCGTTCCTACCTGCACCGGCTCGACCACGATTCTTGTGGCTGTTGTTAAAGGCAAGGATATTACGAAAGACGCCATCAATGCCGCTATGAAGGCCGCCGCAACCGAATCTTTCGGTTACAACACCGATGAAATCGTTTCTTCCGACGTTATCGGTATGCGTTACGGCTCTCTCTTCGACGCTACCCAGACCATGGTTGCGAAGATCGACGACGACACCTATCAGGTGCAGGTCGTTGCTTGGTATGATAACGAAAACTCCTACACCTCGCAGATGGTTCGTACCATTAAGTATTTCGCCGAAATCTGATTTTTCGGTATCTGTTGCATAAAGCGAAAAGAAACGAACGGGAAACCGTTCGTTTCTTTTTTATAGCGAATACGTTTTGTTTTATAGGGAAATACGATTTAACGGGAACTCCGCCATACGTCGGACATATCGTCTTCGGGACGGTATTGTCGCGCGTGGATCGACGTATCAGGAAAAATAAGCGATGGTACGCGTGAGCGTGCGCACGGTATGCGGCGCGGCGGTGAAAATGTCGGGGCGTTGACTCCATTCCGGGGGTATGGCGTCACGGCGGTCGGGAAGGTTCAGCCACGGCTCAATACAGATCATATGCGCTCTCTCCGGCCGCCATAGAAGCAGATTCCTAAACTCCGGGAATGTGACGACGGCGATCTTTTCGCCTTCGACGGATTCCAGTGTTATGCGGCGTGACGCTAAATCCGGGAATATCAGCGTTCTATCTTCGCTAAGAAAATCGGCGGGAAGCGGTAAATAATCGGTGACGCCGTAATCGATAGTTTTACCAACAAGATACCCGTCGGCATCATGTACAGCATGAATCAGATGTTCTGTTTTTTCAAAGCGGATCGCATAATGACCGATGTCGCGCGGGAATGAAAATGATTCGTGACCGGCCGCATAGAACGGAAGCGGTTCATCGCCTTGATTTTCGACAATATAGGTCACGGACAATGAGTTTTTCAAGAGCGCATATCTGACGCCGAAAAGAAAGTCATAGGGAAAAAGCGCGCGTATTTCGTCATTGATGGAGAGAAATAAAGTGAGTGAAGTATTGTCTTTTTCTTTCAGAATATAAGGGTAATGGGAAGCAAAACCGTGGCATGGTATGGGGAAAAGGATATGATTTTTTTTGACGGAAACCTGACCGCCGAACGGAAAAAGTATCGGCGCATGCTTATCCCAACTGCCATCGCTGTTTTGCCACAGTTTTTCTTTGCCGCGGAAGCGAATACTTTGCATTTCCGCACCGAAATCATTGACCGTGACGGACAGACTTTCGTTTTCAATAATGTATAACATGTTTTCCTCAAGTGTTGATGTCGAAATTGTTTTGCTGTAAGTGCCCGCGAAAATGCGGCTTGATTTTTTATATCGCGGGGCAGTGACGGAAGTTCTTCCCTAAAATGCATAGTATTTTCTTCGTCGATAAGGAGTTGTTTCCCCGGTTAAAAATATCACGGTAAACACTGTGCTATACAAGGCTGGTGTAATACCGAGCGAGTTCAATGCTGTGTTCTGAGGCATAGGTGTTATCTCGTGTAGTTTGTTGTCTGCATAACGACCACGCATATAACCGAATACGGTTCGTCCGGGAGCGTATAGGCATCTCTGTGTAAAGTTTTCGAGGCAGGCATAACCCATTCCTGCCATGAAATCAATCAGGCGTCTAACTTCCGCCGCTTTTATGACATCATTGAGGGAGCAATCAATCATAACGCCGAAATGCTTGTAATTCATCGCGAGTTTCTTTCCGTGTTATCATATAAGAAAAACCGACGGCAGGCGTCGGTTTTTACATTACAGGGGAAATTACTCTTCGTCGTTGCCGCAACCGGAGCAATGCTCGCAATCTTCGGCCGTGCAGGTGCAGTCAAATTTTTCACCGCAGGCAGGGCAGGTGACAGAAGAGGGGTCAATCGTGTCGTCGAAGCATACGGTTTCGCCACAATTCGGACATTCCACTTCATAGAAGTCCTCGTCGCCGTCCTCTGCATCGTCGTCTTCGGCATCATCATCTTCCTCGTCGCCGAAGAGATATTCCTCTACGTCGCCGAGATCGCTGTCAAGTTCATCGGCATAATCTTCCAATGTATCCGTACGATCGGCAAGATCGGCAATGGCGCCGGCCATTTCGTCCACAAGGTCGATGAGTTTCAGGATCAGTTTGCCTTCCGGCTTTTCTTTGTCGAGATCAAGTCCGTCGGCAAGACCTTTGATATAGGAAGCCTTTTCGTAAATATTCATAGGTTTTCCTCTTTTCTTATAAACTATATTTCGGGGAAACGGGGGTTAGCAACGGGAGAGATATTCGCCGGTTCTGGTGTCGATCTTCAGGACATCGCCCTCATTGATGAAGATCGGAACTTTGATAACAGCGCCGGTTTCCAGAGTGGCGGGCTTTGTCACGTTGGTGGCGGTGTCGCCGCGAACGCCGGGTTCGGTTTCGGTAACGGCGAGTTCAACGAACGTAGGCGGTTCAACGCTGAATACTTTGCCCTTGTAAGATACGATTTTGACCATCTCGTTTTCCTTGACGAACTTGAAGTTGTCGGAAAGCTGAGATTCGTTCAGCGGCATCTGCTCGTAGGTTTCCATATCCATGAAATAGTAGAGGTCGCCGTCTTTGTAAAGATACTGCATTTCTTTACGTTCCACATAAGCGCTTTCAAATTTAGCAGTGGGGTTGAAACTGGTTTCGACAACCGCGCCTGTGATAACATTTTTCATTTTGGTTCTGACAAAAGCCGCGCCTTTGCCCGGCTTTACGTGCTGGAATTCGATAACCTGCATAACGTTACCGTCCATCTCAAAAGTTGCGCCGTTTCTGAAATCTCCTGCTGTAATCATTGTTCACCTTTTATTCTCAGCGGCAGAAATATTTTTGGTTTTGAAAGAGGGTATCCGCATACCCGCTGTGCTGCGGCTCTTTCGTTTCATGCTGTCGCATGGGAAGTACAGTCTGCACTTCAATTATCTCATATATTTTATAACAAATATTGAAATTTTGCAAGATGTTTTTGTAAAAAAAACAATATTTTTAAGAAAAAAAGCAAAAATTTCTATCAGAAAAGTTCGATAAGGTCTTTTTTGCTGTGCGTAAAGTTGCGATAACCGTTTTCGGTGACAAGCAACATGTCCTCAATGCGGCAACCGTACTGTCCGGGAAGATAGATGCCCGGTTCTGCCGTTACCACTTCGCCGGGAATCAGAAGTTCTTCTTTTGCCGCGGCGGGGGAGAGGCGCGGATTTTCATGAATGTACATGCCGACGCCGTGACCGAGGCTGTGTCCGAACGCGCCGTGGTATCCGGCGTTTTCAATAATGTTGCGCGCCACGGCGTCAACGGCGTGACAGGGAGCGCCGCCGGCAATAGCGGCGATAGCCTCGGTCTGCGCCGTGAGAACCGTGTTATAGAGACGGCGCATTTCCGCGTCCGCTTTACCGATGACAACGGTACGCGTCATGTCCGAGCAATAACCCTCCACAATACAGCCGAAGTCCATCGTCAGAAAACCGCGTTCCAACTTCTTCCGGCGCGGTACGCCGTGCGGGAGCGCGCTCTGTTTACCGCTGACGGCGATGATATCGAAACTGACGCGTTCGGCGCCTTCGCGGCGCATAAAGAGTTCGAGTGCCAGCGCGACATCGGTTTCGGTCATATCTTCCCGCAGATTTTCGAGAATATACGTAAAGGCGCGATCGGTGATGTCCTGCGCTTTTTGTATTTTTTCACATTCTTCTTCGGATTTTATAAGGCGGATACCGAGAAAAAGATTGCCGACGGGGACAAGCGGAACAGAGAAGAAAGAACGGAATTTTTCAATGCGGAAACCGGAAAGCGAAAAGTCTTCGTATCCGAGCGCGGAAACGCCGCTTTCTTTCAGGGTCTCTTCTATGAAAGTCAGCATGCCGTTCGGCGCGACGACCGTGATATCTGAAGACACGGCTTTTTCGGCCGCTTCCGTATATCTGAAATCGGTTATAAGATAAGATTTGTCCATCAAAACAAGGACATATCCGTCTTCAAAAGAAAAATTTGTCAAGTATCTCTGATTGAGCGGATCGGTGACGAGAACTGCCGGAATATCTTTTTCGCGCATCGTCGCGCGGAGTTTTTCGAGAGAATTCATACATTGCCTCCGAGTGTGTGATAATATTTTTTCATAGTCAGCGCGTCTTCCGATTGTGTACCGGCGGATTCGCTGATAAAGGTCGGCGTAAGACCGTGACGGGAAACGGTTTCCATCAGCGGTTCAAAGTCGGGGCCGTATACCGTGTCGGCAAAGGTAAGATGCCTTTTTTCGCCGGCGGCCGTCCATTCTATTTTTGAAAAATGACAGTGGAGATTCTTTGCCGTATCGTCGCCGAGCGCGTTGCCGATCTCATAAAAAACGCGGTAATAATCGTTGGCGGTTCTGAAAACGCCGCCGCATTCGCGTGCGTTCATATGGCCGAAGTCCACGACGGGGACAAGGCGCGGAGACATGCGGCAGAGAGTGATAACTTCCTGCAGCGTGCCGAGTTGGTTTTGCTTTCCCATTGTTTCAAGTCCGATCAGAACGTCGGAATCGTCGATGGTTTCGAGCGTATGGGTCAATGTGTCCGCGGCAAGACGCATGGCTTCTTCGCGCGAGATTTTGGCGGCGCTTCCCGTGTGAACGACAACGGTTTTTGCGCCGAGAAGCCGCGCGGCGTGCACGCAGTCTTCGATATAGCGGACGCTTTTCAGGCGTTTTTCGGGATCCACGCCGGAAAGCGAAATAAAATAGGGGGAGTGGAGCGACATGCGGATGCCGTTTTCCCTGGCGGCGTCACCGATGGCTTTCAGGGTTGAATCCGAAGCGGTAATGCCGTTTCCCGCCTCGTATTCATAGGCGTCAAGGCCGATTTCGCGGAGGTAAGCCGGGGCGTCTTTTGTTTCTTTGTACCCCGCGTCGTAAAAGGCGCGGCTGTTGCCTCCCGGCCCGAACAGGGCAGAGTCAATCATGTTTTGTTTCCTTTTGTTTTTCAATTCTTTTATAATATCTGCGGACGAGCGGCCGTTCAATTTTCCGCTTCATGCGAACGATCCATGTTTTTTTGTCATTGATCGGAGAAACGATAAAGGAACGGATGCCCGCAAAGCGCGCGGCAAACATATCGGTCAGAAGCTGATCGCCGAGGAGCGCGGTTTCTTTGCGCCCGGCTCCGAGTTTGCGCATGGCGCGGAGAAGATTGTGCGGTAACGGTTTCAGGCTGTTTGCATAAGCGGGAAGTCCGAGAGCGGCGTTGAATTTCTTCAGTCTTTTTTTGTGATTGTTGGTCACCAGCGCGGCGGCAATACCGTGCGCTTTCAAAGACGAAAGAAAGGAGAGAACCTCTTCATTCGGCTCGCTTTCTTCATACGGGATCAGCGTATTATCCATATCGAGCAGTAAGGCGCGTATTCCTTCGGCGTAAAGCGCCGCCGGATCAAGCTCGGAAAAGCGTCCGTAAATACGGTCGGGTGTAAAAAAGGGCATTACGGTTGTCCTTTCGATAGATAAAGAAATTAAGTTATGGCATTAGTATAGCATGTAAACGCGGTAAAAGCAAGAAAAAAATTGTTTTTTTTCAAAAATCCTATTGACAAACGGGAAGTGCTGTGCTAATATATAGAAGTCGCAAGGTAATACCGATGCGAGTGTAGTTCAATGGTAGAATTCCAGCCTTCCAAGCTGGCCGCGTGGGTTCGATTCCCATCACTCGCTCCATTGAAGATGCACGCATCTTCAACCGCAAAGGTGTGTATCTTTTGCGTGAGTCTGCGCTCGTAGCTCAGCGGATAGAGTGCCCGGCTACGAACCGGTAGGTCGTAGGTTCGAATCCTATCGAGCGCGCCAAGAATCCCGAATGCAATAGTGTTCGGGATTCTTTTCTTTATTCCGAAGGTTGAGTTTTCCGGGCACGAAAGGCAAATCCGTCGGGGAATCCCGTTATGAAAAACGGTGCCGGAAGAGCGCCGCGGCAGGCCGGAAAATTCGCGCTTACGCCTTTGTTTTGCTTTTTTTCGATAAAACTCTTGCAATTACGGGAATTTCGTTATATAATAGTATAAAATGTTTCGGCATATGATTATTTTGTTGACGGGAGGGGAAGATATGCGTAGCGGTGTCGGTGTGGATCTCGGTGCGTCGGTCATTCGTGTGGCGACGGCCGACGACGGTATTTTGGCGCGCGAAGCGTCGCTTCTTGCCGTTGACAGGACATCTGCGCGCGTTCTTGCGCTCGGCAACGCCGCCGAAGACGCGGCGAAAAAGAACGTGAACGCCATCGTTATGCGCCCTTTTTCACGCGGTCTTCTCGCGCGGAAAAACATAACAAAGTATGTTCTTTCCGAGGTAATATCAGCTCTGGAAGCGCCGCTTCCGGCCGCGGTTGCCGTTCCGTGTTCTTTTGCGCGCGAAAGTGCGGAAACACTTTTTTCTCTTATGCGTGAAGCGCATTTTCCGTCTGCCACTCTTGTGTATTCGCCCGTAGCCGCCATGATCGGTTGCAATATTTCTCCCGACACCGACGCGGTGTTTGTGGATATAGGCGCGAGCGAAACCGGGATCATTCTGACGATTGACGGGCGCATTGTTTTTTCGGATTCCATTCCGATCGGTGGCGATCAGCTTGACCGTGCCGTTATTGATTTCCTGTTCGGAAAACGGGGTATCCGCGTGGCGGCAACGGCGGCCGAACAACTGAAAATACGCGTCGGTTCCGCATGGATTGACGGCGATGACACCGCCGTCAGGATCAGCGGTCAGAACACGGCCACGGGATGCGAAGAGGTTGTGACGGTTTTTTCTTCGGAATTGATGGCGGCGTTTGAAACCACGCTGACGATTCTTATTGACCATATCTGTGCCGCCGTGAGACGTGTACCGCTGAATCGGGTGGAAAGCGTTTTCCGCAACGGCATTTATCTCGCGGGGGGCGGCGCCGCGCTGACCGGACTTGACCGCCTGATCTCGGCTTTGACCGGCGTACATACGACGCTTGTTCCGCAGGCCGCCGACGTGGTGGCGCTCGGTCTTTCCCGCATTGCGGCGCTTGACCCGTTTGACCCCGCGGACGCCGCGCTTATTTCGCGCGTTTCCGCGTATACGTTCGGCTGAAAACCGGCTGAACGCATTACCGTATAAATTTTATCCGAAACCATATACATAGGGAGGAGACATATTATGTCGAAAAAAATGACGAAGGCAGAGAAAAAGGAACTCGGTATCCGCATCGGTGCCATGATCATGTGCGCCGCTATGCTTGTCGGTGTTGTTTACCTTGCGGTTTACCATATTGTTCAGGCGTTTGCCTGATTTTCACGGCGCCGTCCATGCGCGCCGGAATCGCACATTACTGTTTATGAAATCGCCACGGTGCAGATGCAATCGTGGCATATTTTTTGAGGGATTATGAATAACGAACGTAATTTTACCTTGCTTTGCGATTACTATGAACTGACGATGTCGAACGGCTATTATCTGCTCGGAGAAGCGGAGCGATATGTCTATTTCGACGTCTTTTACCGCACCATTCCCGACGGAGGCGGCTTTTCGATTTTTGCCGGTCTCGAACAGATTATTCATTATATAGAAAATCTGCATTTTTCCGATGAGGATATTGCTTATCTGCGTAAAAAGGGGCAGTTTGACGAAAAGTTTCTTGCCTACCTGAAAGAATTCCGTTTTACGGGCGATATTTATTCCGTAGAAGAGGGAACGCCGATCTTTCCTTATGAGCCGATCATGACGGTTCGCGCGCCCGCCTCGGAAGCGCAGATCCTTGAAACATTTGTTCTTCTGACGATCAATCATCAGTCGTTGATCGCCACAAAAGCCAACCGCATTGTTCGCGCCGCACAGGGACGCGCCGTTGCCGAATTCGGATCGCGCCGCGCGCACGGTGCCGACGGTGCCGTTCTCGGAGCGCGCGCCGCTTATATCGGCGGTTGCGGTAGCACGGCCTGCACATTAACCGATCTTGAATACGGGATTCCCGCGACGGGAACGATGGCGCATTCGTGGGTGCAGATGTTTGACAGTGAGTATGAGGCGTTCCGCGCTTATTGCGAACTGTATCCGCACAATGCCACTTTGCTGATTGACACCTATGACGCTATGAACAGCGGTCTTCCGAATGCCATCCGCGTGTTTAAAGAAATTCTTGTGCCGCAGGGAATCCGTAATTTCGCCGTTCGTCTGGATTCCGGCGACCTTGCGTATCTGACAAAGAAGATCCGGCGCGTACTGAATGAGGCCGGACTGCCCGAATGTAAAATCGTGGCCACCAACTCGCTCGACGAAAATCTGATCCGCGACCTTATCCAGCAGGGGGCGGAAGTGGACGCTTTCGGCGTGGGTGAACGGTTGATCACCGCCAAGAGCGACGCGGTGTTTGACGGTGTGTATAAACTCGCGGCAGTGGAAGACGATGACGGTCATATCGTTCCGAAAATCAAGATCAGCGAAAACGTGGCCAAGATCACCAATCCTTCTTATAAGAAACTTTACCGTATTTTTGACAAAACCACCGGCAAGGCGATTGCCGATTATATTACGCTGTACGACGAAGAAGTCGACGAAACAAAGCCGCTTCTGCTTTTCGATCCGAACGCAACATGGAAAGAAAAGACCGTCACCGATTATAAAGCGGTTCTGCTCCACAAGCCGATTTTTCTCGGCGGTAAATGTGTGTATCGGTCGCCCGAAATTCACTGTATCCGCGAAAAATGCCGCGAAAACGTCGACGCTTTGTGGGACGAGGTGAAACGCTTTGAAAACCCGCACCGTTATTACGTGGATCTGTCGAAAAATCTCTGGGATCTGAAGCAGAAAATGCTGACGGAGAAAAGAAAATAAAACGAAAAACGCTCCGGCATGCCGAGGTGACGGAAGAAATCTTCCGCCGCCGGGCAACCGAGGCGTTTCTTTTTTTGTTTTTCCGGACAACAGATTTTCGGGAATAACGTACGGGAACGAGGTCGTCGGAATTCCGGCTCTTCAATGCCGGATAAGACCTTGTTTTTTGCACTGTTTTAATATATGCCGCAGGTTCAGGTGACCTCCTGTATTTCCCGGGAAGTTTTTTCTTTTTTGCGTAGTTTCTTCAGCGCCGTATGACCGTCTTTCATATAAGCGCGTATACGGTCGCCCGGCAGATAAGTCCCGGAAAGCAGTGCTGTCGAAAGATCGTTTTCCACATATTTTACGAGAAGACGGCGCAAAGGACGCGCGCCGTTTTTCTCGGCATAGGCGGTGTCGGACAAAAAACGCACCAATGCGTCGTCATAGGAAAAGTCAATTTGTCCTTCAGCCAGTTTATTCCGTAATGTGTTCAGCATGGAAAGAGCGATTTTGTCCATGGTTTCCTTTGAAATCTTGTTAAAAACAATAATTTCGTCTATGCGGTTAAGAAATTCCGGACGAAAATGGCGAAGCAGTTTTTCCTCTGTTGGGCGACGGGAAGATTCATCTTTCGGGGAGGATGAGGCAACAAATCCGAGCGAGCGGTTTTTGTCCGCGTCGGTAATCAGGTTGGAGGTAATGACGATTACGGTATTGCGGAAATCCACCTGCCGTCCGTGCGAATCGGTAAGGCGGCCGTCTTCAAGAATCTGCAAAAGCAGGTTGTAAATATCGGGATGCGCCTTTTCGATTTCGTCGAACAGGAGCAGGGAATACGGTTGTTTTCGCACGCGTTCCGTCAGTTTGCCGCCCTCCTCGTACCCCACATAACCCGGAGCGGAGCCGATCAGTTTTGAAAGGCTTTGCTCTTCTTTATATTCGGACATATCGAGACGGATCAGTGCGTCCTCGCTGTCGAACAGCGCTTTGGCGACGGCTTTGGCCAGTTCGGTCTTTCCCACGCCGGTCGAACCGAGAAAAAGGAAAGAACCGATCGGCCGTTCCGGATCGCGCAGTCCGGCCATACTGCGCCGTATTGCCGCCGAAACGGCACGGATGGCATGTTCCTGACCGTAAACGGCATTTTCCAGTTCCTTTTCCATTTCGGAAAGACGGTTGTCGTTTTTTTCGGATAGTTTATACAGCGGTATGCCTGTGGCCGCCGTCAGAACGGCGGCGACGTCTTCGCGCGTCAATGTCGGCAGGGATTCCTCCCTTTTTTGTTCCAAAAGCGCCGTTTTGGCACGGTAGGCTTCGCGCAGTTTGCGTTCGTCCTCCCGTGTGCGCATAGCGCCGTCAAAATCCTGCATACGGATCATTTTTTCGCGTTCGGCACTGATCTCACGCATTTTTTCTTCCAGGAAATAAAGATCGGGAGGGATTTTTTCCGCGGCAATCCGACAGCGGGCGGCGGCTTCGTCAATCAGATCAATCGCTTTGTCCGGGAGAAAACGGTCATGAATATACCGCCGCGACAATTCTGCCGCCGCGGTAAGCGCCTCGTCGGTGATGCGGATGTCATGATGCGCCTCATAGCGCGGCCGTAGTCCCCGCAGAATCGCCACCGTTTCTTCTACCGTGGGTTCGTGTACGAGTACGGGCTGGAAACGTCTTTCAAGAGCCGAATCCTTTTCAATATATTTTCTGTATTCGTCTACGGTCGTGGCGCCGATCAGATGCAATTCGCCCCTTGAAAGCGCCGGCTTCAGAATGTTGGCGGCGTCAATGGCGCCTTCGGCCGCACCCGCGCCGCTTATCATATGAATTTCGTCTATGAAAAGAAGAATATCGGGGTTTTTACGCAGTTCTTCCAATGCGGATTTCAGACGTTCTTCAAATTCGCCGCGGTATTTGGCGCCGGCAATCATGGCGGAAAGATCAAGGGAAACGATATGCTTGTTGAGAAGTGCGGCGGGAACGTCCTTTTTGACGATACGTTCCGACAGTCCTTCAACGACGGCCGTTTTGCCGACGCCGGGCTCGCCGATAAGACAGGGATTGTTTTTTGTGCGCCGGGAGAGGATCTCGATCACGCGTTCGGTCTCGGTGTCACGGCCGATAACGGGGTCGAGTTTTCCCTCCGCCGCAAGATAGGTCAGATCGCGGCCGTAATTCTGGAGAGTGGAAAGAGAACCGAGTACCGAGGCGCGTTTTTCGCTTACGGCGCGTGCAATATCGCCGCAGGAAGTAAGAAAAGCCGAGAGATCGCTCCGCAGTTCTCCGACGCTGACGCCGAGAGACAAAATCAGGCGGCAGGCGACGCCCTCGCTTTCTTCGAGAAGAGAAAGAAGAATGTGTTCGGTTCCGATGGCGGAGGCGTTGTCGAGAGCGGTTTTTTCGGCCGAATTCCGTATGATACGGCGCGCCCGCGGCGTCATGTCGGCGCCGGACGGCGCACTGCGACTGCCGATTCCGGAATACTCCGCGACCGCCTCGGTGAGACGTTCGCGCGTCAGTCCCTTGCCGGACAGGATTTTTGCCGCAATGCCGTTTTCGGTCGCCGCAAGACCGATCAAAAGATGCTCGCTGCCGATATAGGTGTGACCAAGCGCGGAAGCGGACTTTTCCGCTTCGAGAAGCGCCTGTTCCGCATTTTCTGTAAAACGGTTTTTCATAGTTACCTCCCCCAAAGACGTAGATACCGTATCTTTAGGATATTATATGGTTTTTATTCACTTTTCCGTCATTTTTCTGCGTAAGCAGGTAAGCGGCGTAAAGCGCTTTATGCGTGGCGTAATCCACGTTGCCGCTTTCCGTGAGGCCGTACCGATGCTGAAATTGCCGCACGGCGTTTTCCGTTTCGGAACCGTAAATCCCGTCAATACCGATATGCGGCAGAAAGGGAACGGCGTAAGATATGGCCAGCAGGAATTTCTGAATCTGTTTTACAGCGTTCCGTTTGTCGGATATATCCATTTATTCGCCACCTCCGACCGTGTAACCGGGAAATTGTCCTTCTGCGGCCTGGTTGCCGTTATAAACGTCTTCGTAGACATTGGCAATCTGGTTCCAAAGGACGTTATATATCGGCCCCCGCTGACCGGGAATGTTGAAAAGATCCATAAAAGCGGTGACGGCGGCCAGCGTTGCCGGTCCGTAAACGCCGTCGACGTTGACGCGGGGAATGGAAGTATAAGTGGTGCCGATATAGTTCAGGTATTCCTGAAGAATACGCACAATGTCGCCGCTGTCTCCCGGACGGATCACTTCGCCGGGGAACGGTACGACGACCCCTTCACGGTAATAATACGAAACCGATTCGATAAGTCCGAGGTATACATTATAGATTTTATCCCATGTGGCAAGATCGACAACGCCGGTTTCCGGCAGTCCGTAGGTCCTCTGAAAAGCAATGACCGCGTTCCGCGTGGCTTCGCCGAACGAGCCGTCAACGGGGATTGTCGGAACGGAATTCAAAAATTCGCCGATGTAGGCGAGGTAGTATTGCAGGGCAATGACGTCGCGTCCCTCGTCACCGATCGAAAGATTGCTTTTAAACTGCGTTGAAATATCTTCGAGCGAAAGTCCCTCCGACGTGATCTCGTTCAGGCGTTTGACGCCGTTGTAAATGTATTGAATTTTATACCATGTGGCAGGGCCGATGATGCCGTCGGGAGTAAGGCCGAAAATACGTTGAAATTCTTTTACGGCATTTTCGGTTTCTTCGCCGAAAAAGCCGTCTGTCGGATAGATTTTCGGAATAGCCGGATAGTTTTTGCCGATACGGTTCAGGCGGAGTTGGATAAGCTGTACCTCATTGCCGACCGAACCGCGCCGGAGGGAAACCGGCGGCTCGCTTTCGCCGATACCGGCAACCGGCGCATCGGTTACAATGTCAATATCGTTTCCGTAGTAATATTGCAGAATCTCATACGGGGTATATCCGCGTTCCGCAAGAGTGACCGTCCCCCATTGCGAAAGACCGTTGCATGTCACCTGCACCCCGTCGCAGTAAGCGGCGAAAAGCGGTTCGATATTGCCCTGTCTGCGGATATAACTGTTGAAAATATCGTCGACGATCTGGGAAATGTTTTCAAATATATCGCGTTCATACACGAAATACTGATCGTAGGCCGTTGAATTGGTGATGTCGAAATCATAGCCCTGATTGCGATAGAACTCGGTATAGATACGGTTAAGAGCAAAGGAAATCTGTGCGTAGATGTTGGCACGCAGAGCGTTTTCCGGCCATGTGGGATAAATTTCGCTTGAGGCAACGTTTTTGATATAATCGCGGAAAGGAACCCTGACATTCGGTGCGTCCGTCCCGGGGCGGCCGAGGTGTACGGTTATGTATTCCGGAATGATCGGTATTCTGGCAGGCATCAGCGCTCAGGCTCCGTTTCATCGGTGGTAAGTCCGGGATACGGGCGGTTTTCTTCGGGACGGAAAGCGCTCTTCGGGATCATATCGGCCGGCTGTACCGATGTAATCCCCGCAAAAATAGGGACGTTCAGTGAAAGATGCGTGTAGTAACCGTCCGCGTTGACTTCAATATCATAGGCCGAAAAGACGTTTTCGTTTTCGGGGGAGAAGGAAAGCGTTGCCGACGGGGCGGGCAGGTAAATCTTTTCGGTTTGACCGCTGCGGTTCGTTTTCAGAGAATAGGCAATATGTCTATTGTCTTCGTCACTGCCGGTGACGGTAACGGTGGCTTCCACCAGCGGCAGTGTGCCGCGCGCCGTCGTCACCGATACGATGAGCGTTCCGTAGCGGTCACCGGGATAACGCGGATCGTTTTTCTGCGTGTCTATAAGGCATCAGTCCTTTCTTCTGTGTTATAGTAGTATTTTATGAAGTTCCGGCATATTCGTGAAATTCTGTATGAAAAGTTCCTTTACCGGCCGTATAATCGGAGAAAGGGAAGAAATGCCGGAAAGGGAGAATTTTTCTTGACAAGCGCAGAATAATATTATATAATAACAAACGGTATATTATACATTATGATAAGGCGCGGTCTTCGCGCGGAAAGGACGACTATGCGGGTTATCGGTATTACCGGCGGCAGCGGAAGCGGCAAAAGCCTTCTTTCGCGTATTTTCGCCGAAAAAGGCATAGTGTCTTTGGACACGGACGCCGTGTATCACTATATTACGGATCATGCCGGCGCGTGCGTGGAAGAACTCACGGCCGCTTTCGGAGATAAGATTCTGAATACGGATCGCAGTCTCAACCGCCGCGTGCTCGCGGATATCGTCTTTCATAATGATGCCGGGAGGGACGGCCGCGTGCGGCTCCTCGGCGAAATCACACATAAATATGTGCGCCGGGAATGTACGGCATGGCTCCGAAATCAGGAAAAAAGCCATGCGGCGTTTGCTGTATTGGACGTACCGCTTCTTTTTGAATCCGGCTTTGACGCACTGTGCGATATAACGATTGCGGTGCTGGCGTCGCGTGAAACGCGTCTTGCCCGCATTGTTTCCCGTGACGGGATTCCGCGCGAGAGGGCGGAGGCGCGTATTTCCGCACAGCCGGACGAAGCGTTTTATCGTGCTCATGCGGACTATGTTCTGCGGAATGACGGCGATATGGCGGCTTTCCGCCGTGAAGCCGCGGCGCTTTTTTGCACGCTCGGTATTGATGCCGGATAATAATTCTGTTTACTATCGCGTAGAACGCGAAATTCAATAAATACCATATCGGAGGATATTCAAATGGAAAACACGAATCAATCTTACGAAAAAGAACTGGCCGATAAACTGCTGTATAAGAAAAAATCGGTTTACGCACAGAGCGACGATAAAAAAATCGACACGATGTTTGCTTATGCGGAGGGGTACAAAAACTTCCTCGACAACGCCAAAACCGAACGCGAAGCGGTGAAGTACGCCGTTGCGGCCGCCGAAAAGGCCGGTTTTACGCCCTATCGTCTCGGCGAGGCTCTGAAAGTCGGAGATAAGAAATATGTCAACAACCGCGGAAAAAGCATTTATCTGTTCCGCGTAGGTAAAAAAGCGCTTTCCGAGGACGGCGTCCGCATCCTTGCGGCGCACATTGATTCGCCCCGCCTCGACCTGAAGCAGGTGCCGCTTTATGAAGACAGCGGTATGAGCTTCTTCAAGACGCATTATTACGGCGGCATCAAAAAATACCAGTGGACGGCCATGCCGCTTGCGCTTCACGGCGTGATCGTCAAGAAAAACGGAGAAGAAGTGACCGTTACTCTCGGTGAAAAAGAAAACGATCCCGTGTTCTATATCAACGATCTTCTTCCTCATCTTGCACAGGAACAGGTGCAGAAGCCGCTGGGTTCGGCTATCCCCGGCGAATCCTTGAATATTCTTGTCGGCTCACGCCCCGTTTCCGCCGAAGCGGAAGAGGGCATCAAACTCAATGTCCTGCGTCTTCTGAACGAAGCATACGGTATCACCGAGGAAGATTTCCTCAGCGCCGAACTGGTTGCCGTTCCCGCGTTCCATGCGCGCGACATCGGATTTGACCGCGCTCTCGTCGGTTCGTACGGCCATGACGACCGCGTATGCGCTTATCCTGCTCTGACCGCCATTCTTGATGCGGAAAAGAGCGAGCACACGCTTCTTACGGCTCTTGTCGATAAAGAGGAAATCGGCAGCGAAGGCGTCAGCGGTATGCAGTGCGAGATTCTGTCCGATCTCATCGCCTCCATTGCCGTTGCGATGGGTGAAAATCCTGCGGCAGTGCGCGCGGCTTCGGCATGCCTTTCCGCCGACGTTAACGCGGCATATGACCCGAATTATGCGGACGTATACGAAAAGCGCAACAGCGCAATCCTTTCCTGCGGCACCACGATGTCGAAGTACACGGGTGCGCGCGGTAAATCCGGCACCAGCGACGCTTCGGCCGAATTTGTCGGTAAAGTACGCCGTATCTTTGATGAAAACGGCGTTGTCTGGCAGTCGAGCGAACTCGGCAAAGTCGACATCGGCGGCGGCGGAACCGTGGCGAAATATATTGCGAATATGAATATTGACACGGTGGATATGGGCGTTCCGGTTATCTCCATGCATGCACCGTACGAAGTCATTTCCAAAGTCGATCTTTACACCACTTACGAGGCTTTCGTCGCGTTCTGCAAATGATCGCAGACAAACTCGAAGCCATACTTGCCCGATTCCGGGAACTGGAGACCGATCTGACGGCGCCCGATGTGCTTGCCGACCGCGATAAGTATCTTGCATTGCGGAAAGAGTATAAAACGCTGTCTCCGATCGCGGAAAAATATACGGCGTTCAAGACCGCGGAAAAACGTATGAAAGAGGCCGAGGCCATGACGGCGGACAGCGATCTTGCCGAAATGGCCCGCGAGGAATACAAGAAAGAAAAGTCGGCCGCGGACGCGCTGATGGAAGATCTGAAAGTTCTTCTTCTCCCGCGCGACCCGAACGACGACAAAAATCTGATTATGGAACTTCGCGCTTGCGCCGGCGGGGAAGAAGCCGCGCTTTTTGCCTACGATCTTTTCCGCATGTATACCATGTATGCGGCAACGGCCGGTTTCCGTGTGGAAGTGCTGTCCAAAAACGAGACCGACCTCGGCGGTATGAAAGAAATTTCTTTCATGCTGTCGGGAGAGGGCGCGTATTCCCGCTTTAAATTTGAAAGCGGCGTGCATCGCGTACAGAGAATCCCCGTGACGGACAGTCAGGGGAAAATACAGACGTCGACGGTTTCGGTTGCCGTTCTTCCGGAAGCGGAAGATGTGGAAGTGACGATAAACCCCGACGATCTGGAAATCACGACCTGCAAAAGCAGCGGTGCGGGTGGACAGCATATCAATAAGACGGAATCCGCAATCCGTATTCTGCACCGGCCGAGCGGCATCGTTGTAGAGTGCCAGGAGGAGCGGAGTCAGTATAAGAACCGTGATAAAGCGATGCGTCTTTTGCGCGCAAAGCTGTACGCCATGCGCCGGAATGAGCAGGATGCCGCCATCGCTTCCGCACGAAGGTCGCAGGTCGGTACAGGTGACCGAAGCGAAAAAATACGGACATATAACTTCCCGCAAAGCCGCGTGACCGATCATCGGATCGGCATGACAGTGCATAATCTTACCGCGTTTCTTAACGGTGACATCGGCGACATGCTTCTCTCGCTCCGCCATGCGGAGATAGCGGAACTGTTGAAGGGAGAAAGACTTTGAATACCATTATTGAAAAGACGGAGGCCACGCTTTCTCCCGCAACGAGAAAGGCGCTTCTTACGGCCGCCTCCCTGATACGTGAGGGCGGACTTGTCGTTTTTCCGACCGAGACGGTTTACGGCCTCGGAGGGAACGGACTTCTTGAAAGCGCGGCCAGGAAAATTTATGAAGCGAAAGGACGCCCGTCGGATAATCCGCTTATTCTGCATGTTGCGTTCCCCGAAGACGCGGCGGAACTTGCCTACCTTTCCCCGATGTTTTACGAACTCGCGGAAAAATTTATGCCCGGCCCGCTGACGGTGATAGAAAGAGCGCGTCCCATTGTGCCGAAGACCGTGACCGCCGGACTTCCGACGGTGGCGATCCGGTGCCCGTGCGACCCTGTTGCGCACGAACTTCTGAAACTTTCGGGGGTCCCGATCGCCGCGCCGTCCGCCAACCTCAGCGGTTCGCCGTCTCCGACCTGCGGCGCCCATGTCATTGAGGATCTCCGCGGCCGCGTGGATATGATCCTTGACGGCGGAGATACCGATTTCGGTGTGGAATCCACGATCGTGAAGATTGAAGAGGACGGCGGCCTGACGCTTTTGCGTCCGGGCGGCGTGACGCTGGAGGAACTGAAAACGGTAACGGAAAACATAAAGGTTGCTCCCGCTGTTTTTTCGGCGTTGAAGGAAGGAGAGACCGTTCTTTCGCCCGGTATGAAATATAAGCATTACGCACCGAAAACACAGACATATCTTTTGCAGGGAACGCCTGCGGACGCGGTGCGTTATGTGAAGGAAAAATCCGCTTCCGAGAAGGCGGCCGTTCTCGCTTATGAAGAGGACGCAACGCTTTTTTCGGCATTTTTGCCCGAAGAACGCGTTATCGTTTTCGGAAAGCGCGCCGATACGCGCACACAGGCGCACCGTCTCTTCTATCTTTTGCGGGAGGCGGACAAGCTCGGCGCCGATGCCATTTATGCGCCGTTGCCCGATACGGACGGCATGGGAATGGCACTTTACAACCGCATGATACGTGCGGCGGCACATCGTATTATCACGGTGTAATTCTGTTGAACAGGAGTGGATAAAGTGGCAAGAAAGAAAAAACAGGTAAAAGAAGAGAAAGTGGTCGAAGCGGAAATCACGCCGCAACCGATTACCGAAACCATTGAAACAAACTACATGCCCTATGTCATGACGGTGATTGTTTCCCGCGCGCTTCCCGAAATCGACGGGTTTAAGCCCGCGCACAGGAAACTTCTTTATACCATGTATGAAATGGGGCTTCTGACGGGTCCCCGTACAAAGAGCGCGAATATCGTCGGTCAGACGATGCATCTGAATCCGCACGGCGACTCCGCCATTTACGAAACAATGGTGCGTCTGACGCGCGGTTCCGAATGTCTGCTTCATCCGTTTATTGATTCAAAGGGAAGTTTCGGTAAACAATACAGTCGCGATATGGCGTATGCCGCGTCGCGTTATACGGAGGCCAAACTTGATCCTTTCTGCAATGAACTTTTCAGCGGGATTGACAAGGACGCAGTGGACTTCGTGCCGAACTATGATAATACCACGACCGAACCGACGTTACTTCCGACGACGTTTCCGAATATTCTGGTTTCTCCGAACCTGGGAATAGCGGTCGGCATGGCCTGTTCCATATGTTCTTTCAATCTTGCCGAAGTATGCGACGGCACCATCGCTCTTCTGAAAAATCCCCATGCGTCGATCGAACGTATTATGGATATTATAAAAGCACCCGATTTTCCGGGCGGCGGTATTCTGCTTTATAATCGCGCCGATATGGAGAAAATTTACGAAACGGGCGTCGGCGGTATTCCCGTCCGCGCACGTTATCACTATGATCCGGACGAAAATGCGATCGACATTGTGGAGATCCCGTATTCCACCAGTATCGAGGCGATTATGAAGAAGATCACCGATATGATGAAGGAAGGGAAGCTCCGCGATGTTGTGGATATCCGCGACGCCATCGACCTTAACGGATTCAAGTTGACGCTTGACCTGCGCCGTGGCGCCGATCCCGAAAAACTGATGTCGCTTCTCTATAAAACCACGCCGCTTCAGGACTCTTTCGGCTGCAATTTCAACATTCTCGTGGGTGGAACGCCGAAAACGCTCGGCGTCCGGGAGATTCTGCTTGCATGGATCGACTTCCGTAAACAGTGCTATTCCCGCGAACTGCGTTTTGATCTTGGCAAGAAGCAGGATAAACTCATGCTGCTTCTCGGACTTTCGAAGATACTCCTTGACATTGACAAGGCAATCCGCATTATCCGCAATACCGTCAAAGAAGAAGACGTAACAAAGAATCTGATGGAAGGTTTCGGCCTTACGGAGCGGCAGGCGGAATATATTGCGGACATCAAACTCCGTCATCTTAACCGTGAGTATATCCTGAACCGCATAAAGGAGATTGAGGATCTTCAGAAGGCGATCGCGGACATTGAAGCGATTCTTGCAGACGACGTAAAACTCAAGGCAGAGATCGCAAAACAACTGACCGAGATCAAGAAAAAATACGGCAAGCCGCGGAAAACACAGATTCTTGACGCCTCGGAGGTCACAGACGCCGAGCCGGTGAGCGAGGTGGAGAATTATAAGGTCCGCCTGATCATGACGCATGACGGCTATTTCAAGAAGATCACGGCGCAATCCTTGCGCGGCAACGATGAACAGAAACTGAAAGAGGAAGACTACGTCGTTTATTCCGAGGACACCGATAATCTCGGCGAAATGCTTTTCTTCACAAACAAAGCACAGGTTTATAAAATGAAAGTTGCGGACTTTGAACCGACGAAGGCTTCCATGTTCGGCGACTACCTGCCCGCCCGCATCAAAATGGACGCGGAAGAGCGCCCCGTGGCCTGCAAGGTGGTTGACGGATACCGCGAAGACCGCCATTTTGTGCTGATATTTGCAAACGGAAAGGCTGTTCGTATTCCGGAAAACGCGTATGAAACCAAAAGCAACCGCCGCCGTTTGTCGCCCGGTTTTTCGTCTGTTTCTCCGCTTGTCAATATGGTTTACGAAGAGGAACCGCGTGACATTCTGATTGCCAGCAACGCCGACCGCGCCATTCTTTTGCGTTCCGATCTGATTCCCGAAAAGGTGACGCGTACGTCGGGCGGTACGACCGTTTTCACGTTGAAAAAAGGGCAGACCGTTTCGCTTGCAACGACAGACTTTGCCGATCGGCTGGAGAAGCCGGAGCGCTACCGTAAGCGCGCCGTTCCCGCCGCGGGGACTCTGCTTTCCGACAGCGATAAAGAAACTGTTTTTAAGTAAAAATATGAAATTTTACAACATTTGGAGTTGCGGAAACGCGGCTCCAAATGTATTTTTTGTTATTTGCGGAACAAAGTAAAGGCAGTAAAATCATAGGAGGAAATCATGAAAAAACTCATTTCATGTCTTATACTTTCCGCCCTGCTTGTTTCCGCGGTTACCGTTTTCGGCAGTTGCGCAAACAATAAGGACGAACTTTATTATTTGAATTTCAAGCCCGAAGTGGCCGATGTGTATAATGAAATTGCCCGTTCTTATGAAAAGGAAACGGGTAAAAAACTGCGTGTGGTGACGGCGGCGTCCGGCACGTACGAACAGACGCTGAAAAGCGAGATCGGCAAAAAAGATCCGCCGGTTCTTTTCCAGATCAACGGCCCTAAAGGTTATGCGTCGTGGAAAGACTATTGCCGCGACCTTTCCGACAGTGAAATCTATAATCATCTTACCGACAAGTCGCTTGCCATCAAAGACGGCGACGGTGTATACGGTATCCCGTATGTGGTGGAAGGCTACGGTATTATTTACAATAAAGCGCTGACGGATAAATACTTTGCCCTGACAAACCGTCAGAATACCGTGAATTCCATGGATGAGATCAAGAGTTTTACGGCGCTCAAAACCGTTGTGGAAGACATGACGGCGCATAAGGCCGACATCGGTATTTCCGGCGTTTTTGCCTCCACCTCGCTGAAATCCGGCGAAGACTGGCGTTGGCAGACGCATCTTGCCAATATCCCGGTTCACTATGAATATCAGGACAAAAATGCCAATCTCACCTCCGACGACGTGAAAACGATCGACTTCACGTATGCTTCGCAATATAAACAGATTTTTGATCTGTATATCAACAATTCCTGCACCAATAAAAAACTTCTGGGTTCAAAACAGGTGACCGACTCGATGGCCGAGTTTTCTCTCGGACAGTGCGCTATGGTGCAGAACGGCACATGGGCGTGGTCGCAGATCAAAGACATGACCGGCAATACGGTAAGGGAAGAAGACATTCATTTTCTTCCGATTTATATGGGAATCCCGAATGAAGAGAAAATGGGTCTTTGCGTCGGAACGGAAAACTTCTTTGCCGTGAACAAGACGGTTTCGGAGGAAAAACAGCAGGCGGCTCTTGATTTCCTGAAGTGGCTCTATACTTCGGATACGGGCAAGGATTATGTTATCAATAAACTGCAGTTTATCGCGCCGTTCGATACCTTTAAGAACGGTGAAACGCCCGATGATCCGCTGGCAAAAGAAACGCTTACCTTTATGAATAACGAAAATATTCAGAATGTTCCGTGGGACTTCACTATTTTCCCCAGCCAGACCTTTAAAAACGATTTCGGCGCCGCATTGCTTCAATACGCGCAGGGAACCAAGAGCTGGAACGACGTCGTGACCATTTTCAAAACACGTTGGGAGGCCGAGAACTCGTGAAACGCTCTCTGTGGAAATACGCGCCCGTGTTTCTGTTGCCGACAGGTATTGCTTTCATCATCTCCTTTGCCGTGCCGTTTTTCCTCGGACTGTATCTTTCGTTTACCGAATTTACAACGGTGACCAACGCGCGTTTTGTCGGACTCCGTAACTATATTCAGGTGTTTTCAAGCGGAAGCGACTTTCTTTCCGCCCTGTGGTTTACGGTGCGTTTTACGGTCGTTTCGGTTATCCTTATCAACCTGATCGCATTCTTCCTCGCCGTGCTTCTGACAAAAGGTCTGAAGGCGACAAATTTCTTCCGCACGATCTTTTTCATGCCGAACCTGATCGGCGGCATTGTGCTCGGATATATCTGGCAGCTGCTGATCAACGGCGTTCTTGCACGGTTCGGCGTGGATATTACTATGAATGCAAATTACGGCTTCTGGGGACTTGTCATTCTGATGAACTGGCAGATGATCGGATATATGATGATTATTTATATCGCCGGGCTTCAGAATATTCCGACAGAAATGAGAGAAGTGGCGTCCATCGACGGTGCAAACGCATGGCAGGCGCTTCGTCACGTGACGATTCCGCTTGTGGCGCCGGCCATCACGATATGCACTTTTCTTACCTTGACGAATTCTTTCAAAATGTTTGACCAGAACCTTGCCCTGACGGCGGGCGCTCCCGGAAAACAAACGGAAATGCTGGCGCTCAATATTTACAACACCTTTTACGGACGCGTGGGCAGTGAGGGTGTCGGTCAGGCAAAAGCCGTTATCTTCTTTCTTCTCACCGCGCTGATTGCCGCGCTTCAGCTTTATCTGACGCGCAGAAAGGAAACCGACGAATGACGCGTTCACGGAATATAGGCAACATTCTGACCTATCTTTTGCTCGGCATTATGACGGCCGTGTTTATTGTCCCGATCCTGATCGTATTGATGAATTCCTTTAAAGGACAGTTTCACATTGCGCTTTCTCCGTTCGTATTTCCGAATGCGACCACATTTGTCGGTTTTTCAAACTATGTGAACGGCATTGAGAAGATCGGATTCTTTTCGGCTTTCGGATATTCGCTTTTCATCACCGTTTTTTCGGTAGCGGCCATTTTGCTTTTCACATCGATGACCGCGTGGTTCCTCGTCCGGTTCCGTTCGCGGCTTTCCACGGTGCTTTATTATATTTATGTTTTCAGTATGATCGTGCCGTTTCAGATGGTGATGTTCACCATGTCGAAAGTCGCCAACACCCTGAACCTCGAAAATCCGATCGGTATTATACTGCTTTATCTCGGTTTCGGCGCGGGACTTTCCGTATTTATGTTTTGCGGATTTGTCCGCACCATTCCGATTGCGATAGAGGAGGCCGCGGAAATTGACGGTTGCAACCCGATCCAATTGTTTTTCCGTGTAATTATGCCGCTTTTAAAACCCACGGCAATCACCATCGCGGTGCTGAACGCCATGTGGATATGGAACGACTATCTTCTGCCGGCGCTCGTTATCGGATCGCGTTACCGCACGATCCCCGTGGCGGTTCAATATTTGCAGGGCGGTTACGGCTCCCGCGATATGGGCGCTCTTATGGCTATGCTCGTTTTGTCCATTATACCGATCATTGTTTTTTATGCGGCGGCGCAGAAACACATCATTCGCGGTGTGGTTGCCGGTGCAGTAAAAGGCTGATCCGTAATCAACGGAAAAAGAGAGTTTGAACAAAAACAAGTTCAAACTCTCTTTTACGGTGAAATTCACCCTTTAATCAATACAGTTTGTATTTCAAACGGAGATTGTCTGCAATCATAGCGATAAATTCGGAGTTGGTCGGCTTACCGCGGCTGTTTTGTACCGTGTAGCCGAAATAGGAATTAAGCGTTTCAATATCGCCGCGATCCCACGCTACTTCGATGGCGTGTCGTATAGCGCGTTCCACACGGGAAGTGGTAGTGGAATATTTCTTTGCGACGGAAGGGTAGAGAATCTTTGTTACGGAGTTGATGATTTCATTATCGCTGATCGTCATTAAAATGGCAGTACGCAGATACTGATAGCCCTTGATATGGGCGGGAACACCGATTTCATGTATGATTTTGGTAACCTGTGTTTCAATGTCGCCGTTCTTCTTGTCGATTGACGGCCGTTCGGCGGGAACGCTTTTCCGCATGGCGAGAAGCGATTCCACATGCGACAGGAGGCTTTCCCGGTTATAGGGTTTCATAATACAGAGGTCGGCGCCGGCGTTTGTCGCTTCAATAAAAAGGCTGGGGTTCGATATCATCGAAACCAGAAGGAATGCCGGACGGCGATCGGGCGAATAACTTGCCGCTGCCGCATTGCGGATAACACCGATACCGTCAAGCTTTGCAAGCCAGATATCGACAATGGCAAGATCGGGATGCGTGCGCATGATTTTCAATTGCGCATCCTCGCCGTCTTCGGCTTCCTGGATAAAATGGTATCCTGCTTTTTGCAGAATTTCTTTCAGATTCTTTCTCTGTTCGTGATTGCCGTCCGCAATCAGGATTTTTGCTGCGTAGTCCATTTGTTTCTCCTGATACAATATAATTGACCGAAAAAAGTGCGGTATTTGAATTAGCACTTTTCA
>CAJLXA010000013.1 GCA_905210485.1 uncultured Eubacteriales bacterium
GAGCGCGACCTTGCCAAGGTCGAGGTGGCGGGTTCGAGCCCCGTAATCCGCTCCATATCAGATTTACGGACATAGAAATGTGTCCGTAAATTATTATGGCGCCATAGCCAAGCGGTAAGGCAGAGGTCTGCAAAACCTTCATCCCCGGTCCGATTCCGGGTGGCGCCTCCAAGTGAATAAACCCTCAAATGTGAACCACTAAGTTCCGTTTGAGGGTTTATTTTTGCCTATTTCACAAGTCTTTTCGGCATGTTTAAAACGGGACTCGCCGTACGAAAAACGCCAAATTCGTTTCAAAAGTCCGATTTTCCACATTTGTGAACCGGTGTAGTCCCAAATACAGATGAATCAAGTCAGGTTACGCTTCGCAAAATACTCCTCTTCTACCCGTTCGGGTGTTTTATAGTGCAAATATATATGAGGCCGTTTGGTATTATATCGTTCGATATAGTCGGAAACGGACTTTTTCATTTCTGCCTCTGAATGATATTCCCGGCGATATAGCTCCTCTTCCTTCAACGTTTTGAAAAATGCTTCGCAAACCGAATTGTCATAAGGATTGCCGGCGCTTGAATAGGAATGTGTAATGTTCATAAGACGCAATGTGTGGTTGTAATCCTTTGATGTATAATTGACACCTCTGCCAGTGTGAAGAATCAGCGGTTCTGTTGGTTGTCTTGTCTCAAATGCCTTCTTTATTGTCCGATTGACCAGCTGAACGGTTGTTTTCATGGAAATGTGAAAGGCGATTACTTTTCGTGAAAAGAGATCAAGGACAATGCAAATAAAGTATTTGTTCTTTCTGTATTTGATCTCTGTCACATCACTTACCCATACTTCGTTGGGCTTTGAAACCGAAAATTGCTGACAAAGCAGATTTTCCATCCGTTTTTGATTTTGGAGGTACAGCTTTTTTGCTCCTGCCCTTACACTGAACAAACCATGGCTGTGCATGATCTTCGCCACTGTATTCGGTGATACGGAGAATCCTTTTTACGCAGAATTTCTGTTATCTTTCGTGCACCATACGATTGTTTTGATTCATTGAATATCTCTTCTATTATCGGCATTAATGTTTTGCACTTGATTTCAAATTGGGTTTCTTTGCTTTCAATCGCACGGTAATATGTCGCTTTGGGAACTCCCAGTGTCAAGCACAATAAATTCAGGGAATACTCACCGTTCAGATTCTGTATTGCCGCCACTTTTTCTGCAACCGGGCTGCCTGTTCCCAGCCCGGTCTTTTGATAAATTTCAAGCATTTTGCGCTGCCTCTCAAATTCAGAGATTGTTTTTCTGTCAAGATTTTTGACTGTGCCGTGCTCGTCGGTTCTCCTTTGTCGTTGCAGCCAGCGATATAAGGTTGTTTTTGAAATAGAATAGCAATGCAGAAGCTCTTGAACCGATTTCCCGTTTCGATAATCCAGACAGCAGGCAGATATTTGTTTTTCATCGTGCCGTTTGCTCATTTTTTACTCCTCCTAAATGAATACTCATATTATATAATACAATATCGTACAATTCTTGACAATACTTGTTCGCTCATGTATAATATAGTTAGATGTATTGATGAGGTGCAAAAATGAACGATATTGAAGACCGTTATTATTCCATGCCGGAAATTATGAAGTATTTGGGTATCAGCCGCGATACTGCACTTCGATGGATCGCAACCAAACAAATGCCCGCCCATAAAATCGGGAAGAACTGGAAGTTCAAACTTTCCGAAATTGATGAGTGGGTGAACAGCGGGATGGCAGAGTAGTAATTTGCAAATGAAAATGAGATTATTTACTACGATTTTTTGATATTTGCTTCAAGGAAATCCTATGGAAAATGGTATGAGAAAATAATAAAACAATTTTGCAATTTAAAAGTTGTAGGAGGTGCAAAATTGTGAATTCAAATAATGCCTGTATGTCGTCTATCCAAGATTTATTGGACAAGTTAAACGGAATGTGCAGTGACACAGAATATACGTATTTGTACAGAGGACATTCCAAAGTAACATATGAATTGTTACCAGGACTTTTTCGTGTGGGAGCGCCCCTTGACAAGGAGTATGCGCTTTGCCAGAAGATTTATCGAGAGTATCCACATGAATTTGAGAATTATTCCAGACTTCAAAAATTAATTAAAATGCAACATTATGGTGTACCAACTAGACTTTTAGATTTTTCAATGAATCCACTAATCGCATTATATTTTGCTGTAACTGATAACATGCAAGATGATGGCGAGTTTATTATTTACAAAGTAAATGATAAATGGATAAAGTACGAGGATTGTGCCAAAGTAAATGCCATCGCATGTTTTAGTTATATGAGACAAAATACAATAGAAAATTTACTGACGTACTGTAATGGCAATCTAGAAAAAACAGTAAATGACACCAAAGCCGAATTCCGAGAAAAGGGTATTTATGGAAAAGTATATAACATTCAAGATGCGAACTATGGCGCCAACAATTTCATCCGCATGTTGGAAGAAGAGAATATTAGTGGGAATTTTTGTTGGAAAAACCTCTTAAATCCAGTGGCTTTTCTCGCAAGCAAAACATTTGATCGAGCAAATGTGCAAGACAGCGCTTTTGTAATTTTTGGTTCACCTAAGAATAAAATTAGAACAAGAGAAGAAAAAAAGATTTTTTTGGAAAAAATCACAATTCCTTCAAATTATAAAATGAGAATATTGCGAGATCTGCGTTTAATGGGAGTACGTGATTCAACGGTGTACCCCAGTTTAGCAAGTCGAATAAATGATATGCTTGGAAAAAAAGCAAGTTGGATAAAATACATAGAATTTTAAAACTCACCTTTAGTAGATTCGCTTTTTAGTATACCACAATTTTATATTTTATATATCTAGAGAAAATTCAGACAATATCAAATTTTCAGAGTAGCTTGTACCGGCGGATTCTATATATTCCAGTCGATTTCATCTTTTAAGACCATAACAGCCAGAAAAAGCACTCTTCGGAAGTGCTTTTTTGTTTTCCTGCCTGCTTGCGGTTTTGCAGATTTCCCGGAATTATGCCGAAAGCGGCACCATAGCCAAGCGGTAGGCAGGGTAGCGAGCCCGCGAGCGCACATTCCGACTATGCGACGGCGCGGGAAGACCGTCGGGATTGACTTTCGACCGATCAATTGATATAATATCTTCGGCAAACCGAAATTTGCGGCATATGCCCGAAAAAAGAGCGCTTTGGGGATTCTTTCGTTCTTGTTGTATTTTTTGCATGCGGGAGGACGCTGAGATGATTATGATGTATGAGATTTTTGCTATGTCGATATTCCTGATTCGTATACTGGCAGGCTATGACAGCCGGTATCAGAGCGGAAAATATCTGTCCGTCAAGAATCCGGTTCTGAGCAAGATTCTTTTGGACAGTACGTCCGTATACGACAGGGCAAAGCGGCCGGAAAAAGACAGAAATAAAATGTCGATCCGCGGCATTTCGCTGTATACCGCCGCTTTCGCGGTTCTGCTGATCAATCTCATCTTCCTGTTCGTTGCCGACATTCCGGCTGCGCCGTGGGGGATAGAAACGGACAAACTGCTCGTGTATGCAGATACTCTCAACGATAAGATCTCGGCGGTCGGCATTCTGCTGTTGTTTTCGGCCGTCATGGTCTGTATCGGTTTTACGATCATCGGCTGCACGAAAAAAACAAAGCCGACATGGGCAAAGGTCTCTGTTTGGGTTGCGGCCGTCATCATGATCTCAACGGCCGTCCTGCTGTCACTTTATTTCCTTGTGACCGCCTTTTCATAAAAGCCCGGTATCTCTGCCGGTTCGCCCGGCATTCTCCCCGGTCCGTAACGGCCGCCAAAAAAGCGCTTGCGTAAAACGCAGGCGCGGCATCGCCGTCGGCGTCGTTTGCCGGATGCCTGCTTTTTGTGTTTGCGCCGTAAGGAGAATATGAAGTGCATGCCGTACACCGACTTTGCGCTTCGCCCCGGAGCCGGAAACCATGAGAACGGCAGGAAGATCTTTCGGCTTGGCTTTCCATATTCGGCTTGGGGGCGGAATCGGTTGCTATCGGAGAGCAATTTTTCAGGACGATTGCCCTGTTCTATATTTTTAATGGTCTGAGCATGAGTATCCGTGGCTATCTGGAGGGAATTTCAGACCTGCTCTTTTCCAGTGTAGTCGGAATCTGTTCTCTTGTTGTACGCATTGCCTGCTCCTATGCTTTTGCCGATTTATAGGGTAACATGGTCGTTGCCTATGCCGATGCGTTTTCGTGGATCTTTTTGGTTGTTGTGTACGCATGGCGATATGGAGTTTGTTGATCCTTCCGGTAAACCAAAGCAATTGCTTGCATTACAAATCAAAACCGGCGAGAGTTGGTTTAGAGAGCAGAATGACGGATGTGTAATCTTTCGGGGCATAAATAAAAAACAAATAACGGAAAAGGGTTTTATGTTAGGGTTCCATTAACTCAAGTTTTCTTGAATGATTTGTCAAACGAGCAACTTCTTTCTTATACAAATCTGCCTGAGCATGTTGTCAATTATAATTTTCTGCTGTCTCAAAAGGAATTTATGCAAATCATTCAAGATGGTGGAGAAGTAAAACTGCATTCAAGCGAGTGGGTAAACAAGAGCAGTGGCAAAGGTGAAACAAAATTAATTGTGGATGACGGCAAAAGCATCAAAAAATATTCATATCCGTATTGGTTTCCTTATACACCGTACACTGAAGTTTTTCCTCGTCTTTTTCCTTGGGCAAATTTTTCGGTCGACGAAGAATTTTATGAAGAGTCCGACGAGGCAATTTGGAGAGAACTTCACTGTTATTATGATAAAGAGGATGACGAATGGCCGGTTGTAGGGGATTCTTTTGAAGACTTTCGCGAGAAATTAGATCCTATGCGTAGCATTGATCATTACGGAGGAAAGCGTCAAGAGCGAATTGAAAGAATTAGTCCGAAACAGTGTGGAAGAAACACTGAATGAGCTGCTGAACAAAGAGGCCGAAGAGCTGACGAGCGCGGCAAAGTACGAACGCACCGAGGCGCGGCAGGGCTACCGTTCGGGGCATTACAGCCGTAAACTGACCACGACCTCCGGTGAGGTACGCCTTGAAGTACCGAAGCTGAAAGGAGTACCGTTCGAAACAGCGATCATCGAGCGTTATCGCCGTCGGGAAAGCTCGGTCGAGGAGGCACTGATCGAGATGTACCTTGCGGGTGTTTCGGTATGGCGCGTAGAGGACATCTCGGAAGCCCTGTGGGGTAGCCGTGTATCAGCGTCCACTATTAGCGAGCTGAATCAGAAAGCCTATGTGCATATTGAGGAATGGCGCAACCGTAAGCTGTCCGGGAAGTACCCATATGTTTATGTGGACGGGATTTATCTCAAGCGCAACTGGGGCGGAGAGTTTGAAAATGTCAGCATCCTTGTCGCCATAGGAGTTGACGAGGACGGTTACCGTGAGATCATCGGAGCCGCAGAAGGCATGAAGGAGGATGCCGAAAGCTGGAAAATCTTCCTTGTATGGCTGAAAGAACGCAGACTTGACGGTGTAAAGCTTGTGATCGGAGACAAATGCCTTGGAATGTGCAATGCCGTGGCAGAGGTCTTTCCGGAGGCGAAATACCAGCGTTGTACCGTGCATTTCTACCGTAACGTTTTCTCCGTTACACCAAGGAAACATATGCGCGAGGTCACACGGATGCTCAAGGCGATCCATGCGCAGGAGAGTAAAGAAGTAGCACGAAAGAAGGCACGTGACATCGTGGAAAAGTTGCGTTCCATGCGGCTGAATGAGGCGGCAAAAAAGGTTTAGGACAGCATTGAAGAAACCTTGACTTACATGGATTTTCCGTCACAGCATTGGTTGAAGATCCAGACAAACAATGTCATTGAACGTATGAATCGTGAGATACGACGCAGAACAAGGGTCGTTGGTACGTTCCCGGACGGAAAGTCTGCTCTCATGCTGGTCTGTGCCAGACTGCGGTATGTTTTGGGAAAGGAGTGGGGATCGAAGCGATATCTTTGCATGAAATACTTGACTGAAGCCGCAACAGAGGGTGGTATAAGCACAGCAATCAAGCGGAGCGTAGCCGCTCCATCGCTGGGGTATCGGCACACTGCTTCATTTTGTCAGAAACGAATTTGCGAAAAACTATTGACAGTACCGCAACATTCGGAGTACCGGTGGCACTCCGAAATTCCGGGTGGAGCCTCCAGAAAAAAAGAGCATTGCTCTTTTTCCAACGAAATACCCCCCTTGTGGAATCTGTGAAATACCCTCCGAACGTGGGAATTTTATTTCATTTCACATAGCGACGAAGGCGCAATATTTCACATCCGGTGCCAAACGGATATTTCATTCGTTCTTTCTGCTTGGGAGTTGACATAACAGAAGTTATATGTTATATTGACCAGGAAAGACAGTGATACATGACAGGGAGAATATCATGAAGAAAAAAATAATAGTGGTACTCGCTTTTTGCACTTTGATAATTGCTACGGCAATAGTTTTCATCGTTTTTGCGATCGATACGTACCGTATGGAAATGAATGATCCTTCAATAGATATATTAGAGGGTTTGGGCGCATGTATAGTAGTCGTTATCGGGGGCTTTATCGTCTTTTATGAATGTGACTTGTTTTATACGGTTTACTATCTTTTTTGCAGGCAAAAGAGAAAAGTCAAAACTGTGCTTGTCATTCTTGCAAATGTCACCTTGTTCCTGATTCTTATGTATTCTTATTTGTCAAACGTATATATGGAACTTCGGAAGTATGAAATCACTCTGCTTGTCCTTTTTGCCGTTTACATCGTCTTTAAAATTGCTGCTTTGTTTTTTTCGATCGACACACTCAGGCAAGAATCAGAATGACGCGGTTTTTCTTCATTGTGAAATGCCACGTCATCTTTTAAGACCATAACAATCAAACTGCAAAGGACACCTCAAAGAGGTGTCCTTTTTGTGTTTTCGTCCATCGACGAATCGTTCGGATTCCGCGCACAAAGTGCGCAGAATCCGCTTGCAACATTCGGAGTGCCGGCGGCACTGCGAAATTCCGGCGCCGCCCGGCGGTCTGCGAACCACATGCAAGGTAAAAGGGCGTGCGCATCTTCAACGGAAGCAAATTCCCGAAGCAATCGACAGTCTCCGCTCATAAAAACACGTGGCGCCTTGACGCGTCTTTTATACATTCACTGCTCTATTAAGAAAACAGTTTGATTTCTGTGGTTCCAATAAGTGCAGGCGGCAATATGCTTTATCCTGCCGTTTTCTTCAGGATATTTGATTTTTTACAAATCTGTGTTATAATACAAGCGAGAAAACTTGCTTGCAAGGATTTTCGAGCGCAGTATTTCAACAGAAACGGCGGTTTGGCGAAGACAAAGCGCCCGGCAACGGCAGTTGCTGACAAAATTTTATTTTGTCTCGTTTCTATGTTATAATACAAGCGAGAAAACTCGCTCGCAAGAACTTTTTCACGACTTATTTCAACGGACGGCTGTTATTTGCGATAGCAAGTCCTATATTGCGTAAACAATGCAAAAATGCATTTTTGCAAGCCGGGTAATGTTATCAATAAGTGAAAAACACTCCCGCATCGGGCCATGTTTCTTATTTTCCAATCCGCCCGCCGGACGTCTTCTGCAACCCGCCTTTTTGTCGCCGTCTCCCCTTGATTCGGCTTCCGATGTTCCGTCCTCAGAACCGTGTATATACTCCTGTTTCCGGCGGATGCTGCCGGTCGTATCCGTAATTTGCAGACATATTTTTTTTACAAAACAACACTTTTCACCGTTTATGCTGTTCCGTTTTTCACTTATCTCCTGTAAAATAGAGTCATCAAACCAAAGGAGATAGGAAAAATGAACACAGACAAAATTTACGCAGAACAACTGGCAAACGAATACGCAACCAAAAACACGTCAAAAGTCGTAGCGCTCCGCAAACTCGACCGAAAGGCCAAATTACCGGCAACCGTCTTCACTTACACCTTCGGCATTGTCTTCGCCTTGGTATTCGGCGCGGGAATGTGCCTTGCCATGCAGGTCATCGGCACGGGAACCGCCGCCGTGGTGCTCGGTATCATTGTCGGCATTATCGGTATGATCGGTATGGGCGTCAATTATCCGATTTATAAAAAACTGCTTGAAGAAGGCAAGAAAAAATACGCTTTTGAAATCATGCAGCTTGCAAAAGAGATCAGCGAAGCCGGCAAATGAAGAAAATCGGCAAACCCGCTTTCACGGAAGTACGCGACAAATACCTGCACGACCGCGCCTTCCGCGGAAGCGTCGGCATATACGGCGGTATGACGGTTAGTTTTCTCTATGCGACTCTTAAGGCCGTCACCGGGTATTTGTATTTCTCGGTCTTCGCCCTCTCTTCCGCGGTATATTATCTGATCCTCGGCTGTATGCGCGCAGGGCTCGCCTATGCCTATCGGCATAAAACGGATAAAGGCAACGCGGACTATGAACGCCGCTGTTACCGCCGGACGGCATGGCTCTTGTTTCTTCTCAACATTCCGATGAGCGGCGTGATACTCCTCATGATCCGCATGAACCCGTCGGCGGCCTATCCGGGTTACACCATCTACGCCTCGGCGACCTTTACGTTTTATATGATGACGCTTTCCGTCATCAATCTGATAAAATTTCAAAAATGCGGAAGTCCGATCCTCTCCGCCGCCAAAGCGCTGAATTTCATAGCGGCTTTGATGTCGGTTCTCGGACTGCAAAACGCGCTGATCTCCACATTTTCGGAAAACAGCGAAAACTATCGTATGCTGATGAATACGCTCACCGGCACGGGAATATACCTCGCCGTTGTCGGCATCGCGATCTTCATGATCTACCGTTCACATCACAGAGAAAGAGAAAATGCAGATGAATAAGTCCGAAAGCAAATATTTCAATACCGCGTTACGCATGGACGAAGCGCTGTTGTCACTGCTCGAAAAGAAAGACTTTGACTACATTTCCATTAAAGAAGTCTGCACCGTTGCCCACGTCAACCGCTCTACCTTTTATCTTCATTATGAAACTATGCGCGATCTGCTCGAAGAAACCGTCGGTATGATGCACGAACGTTTTTTATCCTATTTTCATGTCAGCGCGGAAAACTTCATCGGGCAGTTGGCACATTGCCCCGAAGATGAACTTCTTCTCATCACGCCCGCATATCTTACGCCCTATCTCTCGTTTATTTACGACCATAAACGCCTTTATGCCGCGGCAATGGAACGCCCCGCGGATTTCGGTTCGATGGACACATATGCCGCCATGTTTCGCCATGTCTTCGACCCGATTCTTTCACGTTTCTCCGTTCCGCCCGAAGAACGCCGCTATATGATGGCTTTCTATCTGAACGGCATCGCTGCCATTGTCTCGGCATGGCTGAAAGAAAACTGCCGGGAACCGATCGCCTTTATCAGCGATATGATCATCAAATGTATTCCGCAAAAGCACGGATAAACCGCTTGCTCTATATACAACATGAAAAAACCGGAAGTTGAACTTCCGGTTTTTTCATAAAATCCGTAACGGTTTTTTGCCGTACCTTTTCGGTCTTACGGAATATCTTTTCCCTGAAGACCGGGTGCCGTGTCCGTGAGTAAAGGCAAATATTCTTCAAAGCGATATTCCCGTATCGGCATCACAGGATGACGCTCGTCGTCGAAGATCAGAACCAATGCGGGCGCAATGCCCTTATAGCGATCGGCAATATACCACCGACGGAGTTTCCCCTCCCGGATAAGTCTCTTGGCAACGGCATGATAATGATAGTATGCCATAAGTACAGTGTTGCCGGGAAACGAAAAAATATGTGTAACCGCCGACGCGTGTCACAATAAAAGCGCCGCGGTACCCGAGTTCACCGCGGCGCTCCATATATTCATTTTTCCGTTATGCACGGAAAGTTCTCACTGTTGCAGAAACCGTTACCGCTATAAATGCAAACTAATGATTACATTTATATGGATTTTGTCAATCAGTCAAAATAATACGGTTTGCCGCTCTTCGCAGATTCGTAAATGCCTTCCAGGATTCTGGTAACGCAGTACGCTTCGGCGGGTTTCGTGAAAACTTCCTTGTCGTTTCTTACGGCGTCAAGGAAAGTGCGCGCCTCGATCTCGGCCGGTTCCTCGTTCGGGGTTCCGTCATTGAAAGCAACGCCGCCGGCGTTGAAGTCCGGGGTAAGCACATACTGTCTGCCGTTTCTGATGCCGTTGATACGCACGCCGTTTATCATATCGCCGCCGGCCTTGGTACCGCATACGCTTGTCACCGCTTCGCGCACGTCAAGCGTGTTGAGCGCCCAGGCGGACTCCAGAATGATCGTCGCACCGTTTTCCATCACGATAAATCCAAAGGCGCTGTCTTCCACCGTAAACTTTTCGGGATCCCAGTCGCCCCACATGTTGCCTGTTTCTCTATCCTTGTTCAGCTTGTGATAGGTCGTGCCGACGCAGTATTTCGGTTTATAGTTGTTCAGCGTCCAAAGCGTCAGGTCAAGCGCATGCGTGCCGATGTCGATCAGCGGACCGCCGCCCTGCTCATATTCATTCAGGAAAACGCCCCAGGTGGGAACCGCACGGCGGCGCAATGCCGTCGCTTTGGCATAGTACATATCCCCGAAAGTGCCGTTTTCCGCTTCGCGCTTCATGTAAAGGGAGTCCGGACGGAAACGGTTCTGGTATCCGATCGTGAGTTTTTTACCGCTTTTTTCAGCCGCGTCCAGCATTTTCTTTGCTTCTGCCGAATTGATGGCCATAGGCTTTTCGCACATAACGTTCTTTCCGGCGTTAAGCGCGTCCACCGTAATAAAACTGTGCGCACGGTTCGGCGTCAGTACATGCACGACTTCGATTTCCGGATCGCGCAGAAGTTCCTTATAATCGGTGTAGACCTTTGCGTCCGGCGTACCGAATTCTTTCGCCGCCTTTTCGGCACGCTCCTTGATAATGTCGCAGAACGCCACGAGTTCACAACCGCCCACTTTTTTCAAAGCCGGCATATGTTTGATATTGGCAATACCGCCGCATCCGATGATGCCGATCTTAATGATTCTTTTATCCATTTTGTTTTTCTCCGTTTTCAATCAAAACATAAATTGACGAATATATTTCGCGGTAAAATCAACACCGAGTTTCTCGCGCTCACCTGTCCATGCCGCGGAATGAGGCTCTATGCTGAGGTCACCGTTATAGCCGCGCGAATAGAGGATAGACATGAAAGACCCCCAGTTCAGGTCGTCCATGCCGGCCGGCGGATCGTCAACGGGTCTTGCCCCCGCACGAACCATACCTTTGATATGTATATGTGCAAAAAGATGAGCATAATCCGAAGCTTCCGCAAGATAGTCTCTGTACTTATAATACGCGTGGGTAGGATCGTATTTCAGATAGAGATCCTTATTTTCGCCGCACACAATCTTCCACTGTTCGGGCATTGTGATGAAATTGTTCCAGTCGCAGTTCTGAATCGCCACTTTGATGCCGTTTCCTTTGGCATGTTCGGTCAGCGTGCCGAAAAAGTCAACGGCGTTGGCATAATTGCGGAAAAGGCTCACGCTGTCGTCATAATTGATACCGGTGACAAACGTTTTGGCACCGACTTCCATCGCCGCGTCAAGAAGCGCAATATATACCGCCACTTTGTCCGGGTTAAGCTTTCCGTTTTCCTGAACGTCGTGGTTCCATCTTCCCAGAGACGAAACGTCAAGCCCGTATTTCTGAATACGTGCCGCAACGTTTTTTCTGTCGGCAATAAAATCTTCCGCGTCTTTCTGACTGTTGCAGCAAACCTCGATAAACTCAAGATTGCAGGCTTTTGCCATCTCGAATCCGGCGTCGTTATACGATGTAATTCTTCCGAGTCTCATAATTTTTCTCCTTATTTTAATTTTAAATTTTTATAACCGGGGTTCTTTTTCAAAAAAAGTATAGCATTCTCCGCCGGAATATGATATAATTTTTTTGAGTGAAAATTTCGTTTTTTTGTCATAAGGGGAAAACATATGGACGCTTTGCAAGAACCGATAGCGCGTGAAAACGGCAAAAGACTGCCCATAACATGCCTCACGCGGTATATATACGGAAATGCGGTACTAAAAGAGTTCGATAACCTGCATTTTCACAGTTATCTCGAATTTCTCTACGGCGTTTCGGGAACGGCGCTCGTCTTTTGCGGCGGTCGGACCTATAACCTCCGCCGCGGCGACCTTGTTATCGTACAGGCCAACGAAACGCACGATGTCATCTGTACGGAAGGAAGCGCGCTCTATCATGTCATCAAAATTCTGCCGAACTGCCTCCGGACAGAGGGGGAAGCGCCCCTCGAATTCCGTTATTCCGTTCCCTTTCTGCGCGAAGAAAATCCCGTGCCGCCTTTTTTCCCGTCGGAACTGCTGAAAGACACGCCCATTCACGATCTTGTCATGGACACCATGAACGAGTGGTCTCACAAAGCATGCGGCTACGAAATGATGATTCAGGCCAACGTTATGAAGATCATGGTTTCCGTGATGCGGCTTTTCGACACGGAGGAAAGCCACAGCGACGGCGTGAACCCTGCGCTGAGAAGCATTTTGCAATCTCTCCTTGAAGAAATGCAGTCCCATTTCCACGATTGGGACGAAAATAAAGCCGCGGATTTCTGCCATCTGTCATACAGTTATTTCTCCCGCAACTTCAAAAAAGCATTCGGCATGACCTTCACGTCATACAGAGAATCCCTGCGTATGCGTGAAGCCGAAAAACTGTTGCTGACAAGTTCCCGGGACGTCACCGACATTGCGCTTTCGCTCGGATTTGCGACCTCCGGCCATTTCATCGACCGCTTCCGCAACCGCTACGGCGTCACTCCTTTGAAATTCCGCGCCATGTCCCGCAAAGCCGAAACGTCCTGACGGAAGTTGTTCACACATGCGGAAAGTCCCCGTCCATTCTTGCCACATATCTCATAAATGTAAATATATATTTACATAATATGCGATCATTTCATGCGCGCTCCTACGCAACCTCCTACGCAACCTCTCGCGCAACCTCTCGCGCAACCTCTCGCGCAACCTCTCGCGCAACCTCTCGCACAACCTCTCGCACAGCTCCCCTACGTAACCTCTCCGCAGATTCTTATGCGGCAGAAACGGTTACACCTCCCGTGACGGCCTCCGACCGCATACGGTTCTGCTTTCAGGGGCACTGCCGGAAAACTATGAAAAACGGCGCGGAATCCTCTCCGTTATCCGCCTGCCGCGCAATGCGCCGTAAAAGCGCCGCTGCCCTTACGCCAGGAAGCCACAATAGTCTCCCTCACCCGTTGTCGCTCATGCCCATTTTGCCGTCCGTGTCATCGTTGCCGTCCGGCCATCGTCGCCGCCCGGCCATCGTCGCCGCCCGGCCATCGTTACCGCTCGTGTCATCGTTGCCGCCCGGCCTCCGACAGAAACCGAAACCCGTGAACCGGAAGCACATCCCCCGTTTTTGACCCGACGTCCGTCCCCCGCATTGCCGGCAACGCACGATAGGGTCATACATGATAAAAAATAATCATACCCCTCTTGACTTAAAGCGGACTTTAAGGTGTATGATGAATATATACGGACTCATGCACCAATCCGCAAAATACAGATAAGGAGATACTTTTATGAGAAAGAATTTCGGAAAAAAACCGTATTGCTACCCGCAACCTGTTTTTATTCTCGCCGCTTACGATGAAGACGGTACGCCGAACGCCATGAATGCCGCATGGGGCGGAATCAGCGATGAAGACGAACTGACCATGTGCATCAGCGCCGGTCACAAGACCACGAAGAATATTCTGGAAAGAAAGGCCTTCACCGTCAGCATGGCGGACGCCGATCACCTTGCCGCCTGCGATTACGTCGGCATCGTGTCCGGCAATACCGTAAAAAACAAATTTGAAAAAGCGGGATTTCATGCCGTGAAATCCGCCTTTGTCGACGCACCGCTGATTGAAGAACTGAGTGTGGCGCTTGAATGTCGCCTGCGGAGTTATGACCCCGAAAGTTGCCGCCTCGTCGGCGAAATCGTCAACGTCAGCGTTGGCGAACGCGTTCTTGACGCGTCGGGCAACGTCGATGCGGACAAAGTGAAACCCATCACGTTTGATCCGTTCAATAATGCCTATATTGTGCTCGGCAAAACGGTCGGTAAAGCATTTTCCGACGGCAAGTCACTGAAATAAGAAAACGCGCAACCGCGATTTGCGGTTGCGCGTTTTTGTCTTCTTTTTTGTCTTGACGAAAGAAAAAAGTTCTGTTATAATCCAAGGGAGATACCGATTCCCCTAATAACCGAAAAGGAGACCGTCATGAAAAGCACAAAAGAACGCCTGAAAGTCATACGTGAACTTCTTGAAAAAACAGACGAGGAGTTTACCGACGAAGAACTTATCCGGCAGTTGACCATGACCGAAATTACCGAAAATACCGACAGATCCGAAAAAATCTCGCTCGGCCAACGCGCCGCCGACGCGGTCGCGCGCTTTGCGGGAAGCTGGGCGTTTATATTCAGTTTTGTCGGCGTTATGATCGTCTGGATGATCCTGAACGTCATTCTGGCAAGTCATGCCTTCGACGCCTATCCCTTTATCCTCCTGAATCTTGTTCTGTCCTGCATCGCCGCGGTACAGGCGCCGCTTATCATGATGAGCCAGAACCGTCAGGAAGCCAAAGACCGAAAACGCGCCGAAAACGATTACCGCGTCAACCTCAAAAACGAACTGATTATCGACGACATTCACAAAAAACTCGACCTGATTCTCGAAAACCAGAAAAAATTGTCCCGCCGCATCGCGGAGGCAGAACATGCGGCCAATGCTCCCGAAGATACGAAAAACGCGTCTTCCAAAGAGGAAAGCCAGCAGTAACGCCGTCCCGCGCGGCCTGCGATCGCCCCGTACCTGCTTTTTCGCACCTGTCTCCCCGCACCTTTCCCATGCGGTCATTCTACACGGTTACCCGCGCCTTTCGCGTTGTTTTCTCACACTGCCGTGCCGGTTTCCCGCTCCGTTCGCGCTGTTTTCTCACACTGCCGTGCCGATTTCCCACTCCGTCACGCACGGTTTTCTCGCACCGCCACGCATTGATTCTTCGTACCGTCCGCGCACGTTTCCGCGCACCGTTCCCACGCGGCCGTTCTGCGCTCGTTTTTGGCCGCCGCACCTTTGGCCTTTGCCTCCCTCGGCGCGCCATCCTGCACCGCTACTCGCGCGCTCCTCGCACGTTTTACTCCAGTTACGCGCCTGTTCCACAGATTATGCTGTATAAAAACGGAAGCCCGCCGCTTATTCCCCCGGATATGTTTTCGGGGAGCGTACGGTGCTTCCGTTTTTCGTTACGAAAAATTCCGATTTCCCGTCTGACGCCTGGCACAATGTCACAAAAAACCGCTTGATACGTAAACCAATATTCACAAAATACCAGATATTTCGTGATGACATGAACCGTCATACTGCAGATTCATCCACCTTCTCCGCACCCGACCGCGCATCTTACGTTTCTTTTCCCTCCGTTATTTTTTTGCGCAAAGCGCGTATCTCCGCCGGTATGTCTTCCTCTTTCATGGTTTTGTGCACATCGCAGGTGCCGGCCGCTTTTGCCGTTTCATAGTACCAATGTTTATAGTTCAGCGTATCCAGCGTAGCATGCAGTTTCTCAATCTCCCGCAATACCGTTTCCCGCTGTCGGTCGATCAGCCGCAAACGCTTTTCGATCGTGCCGTCGCCCTCCATACACCAGTCAACAAACGTTTTGATCTCTTTTATCGGCATGCCCGTCTTTTTCAGGCAGGTGATGATCGCAAGCCATTCGTTGTCCGATTCTTTGAAACGGCGCGCGCCGCCGCTCGTCCGTTCCACAAACGGCAAAAGCCCTTCCTTATCATAATACCGCAAGGCGGACGGCGCAACGCCGATCCTTTTCGCCATTTCACCAACCGTGTATTCCATTTTTCTTCTCCCGTGTTTACAAAAAATTTTTATTTACCCTCTTGACTTAAACTTCACTTTAAGTTGTACAATAAAAACGACCTGTAACGATTATAGCAGGTAAAAGTCAAAATGTCAAACAGGAGGAAAAAACATGGTTCTGCATGAAACCTATACACTGGCAAACGGCGTAAAAATCCCGAAAATCGGTCTCGGCACATGGATGATTCCGAACAGCGGCGCGGAAGCGGCCGTGAAACATGCCGTTTCGCTCGGCTACCGTCATATTGATACAGCGCAGGCATACGGCAACGAAGAAGGCGTCGGTCGCGGCGTCCGTATGTGCGGCGTTCCCCGCGAGGAGATTTTCGTCACAAGCAAAGTGGCCGCCGAAAATAAAAGTTACGCTTCCGCTTCCGCGTCCATTGACGAAACATTGAAGAAAACAGGCCTTTCCTACCTTGATCTTATGATTATCCACAGTCCGCAACCATGGGCGGAATTCCGCGGTGAGAAACGTTATTTTGCGGAAAATAAAGAAGTGTGGCGCGCCTTGGAAGACGCTCTCCGCGCAGGAAAAGTACGCGCCATCGGCGTTTCCAATTTTCTGACCGATGACCTCGCGAACCTTATAAGCGACTGCGAAACAAAACCTATGGTAAACCAGATTCTGACACATATCACCAACACGCCGCTCCCGCTGATCGAATTCTGCCGGGAGAACGATATTCTGCCGGAGGCCTATTCTCCCATCGCGCACGGCGAATCCCTGAAAGACGCGCAAATTGCCGAAATGGCCGCAAAATACGGCGTCTCCGTAGCGCGTCTCTGCCTGCGCTACACTTTGCAGCTCGGCATGGTAACGTTACCGAAAACCGAAAATCCCGCGCACATGCAGGATAATACCCTCTTGGACTTCGAGATTTCCAAAGAAGATATGGAAGTCCTGATGCACTTTGAAAAAATCAAAGATTACGGCGAATACAGTTTCTTCCCTGTATTCAGCGGAAAATGAACGTCTTATGAAAACCGCATCCAAAGAAGTATTTGATACGTGGAATGTCTTCGGAACCGGAGACGAAAACACCGCCTATGCCCGCTACTTCACGGGAAATTCCTATCTCCGGCCGCTGTCCGACCCGGCGTCCGGTTTATCTGCCGCCAACGTGACCTTTGCGCCCGGATGCCGGAACAATTGGCATATTCACCATGCCGCCACCGGCGGCGGTCAGATGCTGATCTGCACGGTCGGCGAAGGGTGGTACTGCGAGGACGGCAAAGCGCCCGTCAGCCTGACGGCAGGGAGCGTCGTCACCATTCCGGCGAACGTCCGCCATTGGCACGGTGCCAAAAAAGACAGTTGGTTCAGTCACATTGCCATCGAAATTCCCGGCACGGAATGTCACACGGAATGGTGCGACCCCGTATCCGACGAAGAATATGACAAACTGTAAGGAGGAACAAACGATGAAAAAACAAACCGCGGGACATGTCGCTCTCGGCGATTTTGCACCGAAATTTGCGGAACTGAACGACGACGTTCTGTTCGGAGAAGTATGGTCGCGCACGGATAAACTGTCGGCACGCGACAGGAGCCTCATCACCGTGGCGGCGCTGACCGCCGGCGGCATACTTGACAGTTCCCTGCATTACCATATCGCGCACGCCAAAGAAAACGGCGTCACACGCGAGGAAATGTCGGAGGCTTTGACTCATCTCTCGTTCTATGCCGGTTGGCCGAAAGCATGGGCGGCGTTCCGCATGGCAAAAGAAATTTACGGAGATGAAAAAGAAAAATGAAAATACTGACCGTATATTATTCCTATGGCGGTAACACGCAGAAGATCGCCGAAAAAATTCATGCCGCCGTGGGCGGCGACATTGCCGAAATCCAAACGGTAACCCCTTATACCGATAACTATGACGCCGTCGTACAGCAAGGCGCCGACGAGGTAAAGCGCGGCTTTATGCCGCCGTTAAAACCGCTCGGCGTAAACCCCGCCGATTACGACATTATCGTGCTCGGAACGCCGGTCTGGTGGTATACTTTCGCTCCTGCCGTAAAAACGTTTCTGCACGACTGCGATCTGTCGGGAAAAACCGTTTATCCGTTTGCCACCAACGGCGGCTGGATCGGTCGCACCCTGAAAGATATAGAGAAAGCCTGCCCCGGCGCCGATGTGAAAAAAGGCGTCAACATCCGTTTTGACGGCAATCGTCTCCGTACACCCGAAAGAGATATAGATTCCTTTATCGCCGCAATCGGAAAATAACGACAAAAGACCGTTTCCGCGGTCTTCCGCACGCGGCAATGCTTCGGAAAAACGCCCCGTATCGCCGTCCAAAAACATTCCCCCGCAATTTCTCCGTCCGCAATCCCCTGCGGCCGCGAAGCGCCCCTTTTGGTTTCTCCCGTCACCCCCTGCCGATACCGGATAAAAACGGCGTCAGATGCTGTCATGCACCTGACGCCGTTTTTCTTTCACACCTGCGGGTGATAGGTCGTGACGAGTTCCGCCACAAGATTTTTCATATGATCGCTTTCCGCGTATGCCGCGTGATACAGTTCTTCCAGTTTCTGATGGAGAAAAGATTCGTCAATGTCAAGCGGCGCACCGATGCTGATGGATTTGTTGGCCGTTGTGCGAAGTCCCTCCTCCGCCATAAGGCGTTCTTCGTATAGTTTCTCGCCGGGACGAAGACCGGTGATTTTCACCTCAATATCGACGTTCGGCGTATAGCCGGAAAGCCGTATCAGGTTGCACGCGAGATCGTATATCCGTACCTGTTCGCCCATGTCGAGAACAAAGATCTGTCCGCCCTCGGCATACGCGCCGGCCTGCAGAACCAGACTGACCGCTTCGGGAATCGTCATAAAATAGCGCACGATGTCCTTATGCGTTACCGTGACCGGGCCGCCGGCCTCTATCTGGCGGCGGAAAAGCGGGATTACCGATCCGTTGGAACCGAGAACATTGCCGAAACGCACCGCGACGAACTTGGTTTTTGAGTGATGACCGATCGTCTGAACGATCATTTCGCATATGCGTTTTGTCGCGCCCATAATATTCGTGGGATTCACGGCCTTGTCGGTCGAAATCTGCACAAAACGTTCCGCCCCGTATTTGTCTGCCATCTCCGCCACATTCAGCGTTCCGAAAACATTGTTCTTCACCGCTTCATTCGGCGAAGTTTCCATCAGCGGCACGTGTTTATGCGCCGCGGCATTGAAAACGATTGCCGGGCGATAGGTTCTGAACACGGTTTCGATCTTGTTGCGGTCGCGGACGCTGGCAATCAGCGTCAGAAGATTGAGGGACGGCAGATTCCGGCGGAGTTCCTGTTCGATGTCGTAAGCATTGTTCTCATAAATATCGAGGATAATGAGGCGCGACGGATTGTGCGCCGCGATCTGACGGCAAAGCTCACTGCCGATAGAACCGCCGCCGCCCGTCACAAGAATACATTTTCCCTCAATATATCCCATGATTTCATCGCTGTTAACGACAATTTCTTCACGGCCGAGAAGGTCGGTTATCTCCACTTTCCGGAGTTTGGAAATGGACACGTCTTCGTTTATCAATTGATAGATTCCGGGAAGCACCATGATTTTGCAGTCGGTCTTCTGGCATAACGCGATCATCTCTTTCCGCCGCTTATTGGAAGCGGAAGGAATCGCCAAAAATATCTGTTCGATCCTGTATCGCGCAGCCGCTTTCTCCACATTGTCTATCGTATCGACAACGGGAACGCCCCAGAGACGCATACCGATCTTCGCCTTATCATCGTCCAGAATACAAACGGGAACCAGCGAAACATACGCACTGTGTTGCATTTCGCGGACCAGCGCCGTCGCCGCCTCGCCCGCGCCGATCAGCATAACGCGTACGCGATTCCGACGGTGCCCGGAAATACCGTCGCTCAGAAATCCGAGTATACGGAGCGAAAAACGGAAGACCAGCGTAAAAAGAAGCAATACCGTGGCAAACAGATAACATTGTACCACGCCGATTTTTTCGGAGGGGAAACCGAAAAGCAGGGTGAAAACGCCCCTTTTCGGAAAATAAGCAAGCATTTCAAGCGAGAAGACGAGGAAAACCGCAATAAAACTGTGAATTCCTTCGTAAAGTCCCGCTTTGCTGTACAGAATCGAATACATGCGGCAGAAGAAAAACGAAAGCCATGTCATCAGCACGGTGCTGACAAAAAGAACAATATAATCTTTCCCCGCGGTCAACGGCCATGTGCCCGTGAAATACAACGCGGCATACATGGAGATGATGGCGGCAACGGCGTCGTAGAGAACTGCCAGCGCCGTGCGGTAAGGGCGTTGCCGCAAAAAATTATAGATATTCTTCAGCAAGCGTTTTTCCTCCGAAACAGTGAATGATATGAAATATGCAAAGAAGTTGCGGAATATTACAGGCTGATGTCTTCCGCCAACGCATAAAGGTCGCGAAGCGCCTTTTTACGTTTCTCGCAAAGCGCCGTCATTTCCTTTATCTGTTCGGGAGTAAACTTGTCAAGGTCGCCGTCTTTCAGTTTTCCTTTATACATATGGTCAAGGGCAAGAGCAAAGCCGATGTCCGTCGCCACAATCTGGTTGTCGCGCTCGCAGATGACGATATTGCTGTTTCCGCGGAGAAGTTCCTCCACGGCGCATTTACCCATCTGTGCGGCCATTACGCGGTCACGGAGCGTAGGACTGCCGCCGCGCACAACGTGTGCCAGGCGGGCAAACCGCGTTTCCACACCGGTCTCGGCTTCGATCTCTGTCGAAAGCGTGGACGCATAATCGGGTCCCATACCTTCCGAAACCATCACAATAAAATTGCGCTTTCCGGCGGCTTTGGATTTGTGGATCTTTTCAAAAAGTTCGGTTTTTTCAAACGGAATTTCGGGAATGATCGTAGCGGTCGCGCCGGAAGCGATGCCCGTCTGAAGGGCAATGTCGCCCGCATTGCGTCCCATGACTTCGACAACGCTGCAACGTGCGTGCGACTCACAGGTATCGCGGAGGCGGTCAACCATTTCGATAACCGTATTCATAGCGGTATCAAAACCGATCGAATGGTCTGTCGACGCAATGTCGTTGTCGATCGTTCCGGGAAGACCTACGCAGGGAATACCGTGCAGGGTCATATCGGTCGCGCCGCGGAAAGTACCGTCGCCGCCGATGGCGACAATGCCGTCGATATGGAACTTCTTGCAGGTAGCCACCGCTTTCTGAATACCCGGTTCGGTTTTGAATTCGGGGCAACGGTCGGAGTACAGAATCGTGCCGCCGTGATTGACGATATTGGAAACGTCGCGCAGACCGAACGTTTTGATGTCGCCGTCGATAAGTCCGCTGTACCCGCGGTAGATACCGACAACTTCAACCCCATGCATAAGGGCTTCGCGCGTTACCGCGCGGATAGCCGCATTCATACCGGGGGCGTCGCCGCCCGATGTCAGAATACCGATTCTTCTGAATTTTTCCATAATGATTCCTCACATTTCTCCCGCGCACGTAGCGGGTAAATGAAATTTTATTTTGATTTTTGATTGGAAAGCGACCGCACAGGTCAAAATACTACTATATCAGGATAACCAAAAGATAGTATATAATAAAAAAATTAAAATGTCAATTCTTTTATCAGGGTATCCAGCGCAAATTCGACAGTTTTTTCGCGGATCTCGTCGCGTGTGCCGGAAAGCGACAGCCGGAACGTCGAAACGCGCCCCTTTGCATAAAGTCCGACAAAAACCGTACCTACCGGAATTTCCGGCGTCCCACCGCCGGGGCCGGCAAGACCCGTGGTCGAAAGCGCATAGTCCGTGGAAAAACGCTCCGCCGCGCCGCGCGCCATTTCGGCGGCCGTTTCCGCGGAAACGGCCGTATGTTTCAGAAGCGTTTCCCGCGAAACGCCGAGCAGACGTTCCTTGATCCCGTCAACATACGATACCACGCCGCCGAAGAATACTTCGCTGATCCCCGGAATACCGACAATCGCGGCGGAAAGACTGCCGCCGGTCAGCGACTCCGCCACCGAGAGCGTGGCCTTCCTTTTTTTCAGCAAAGAAAGAAGTTCATCGGGACAGCGCATGGGATTCCTCCAGCATCGAAAGCATCTTCCGGCCGGCGGCCGAAAGCGGCATCTTTTTCAGATAGACAACAAAGAACCGGCGGGCGGGAGACGGACGGGCAAGATCAATCTTTTTCACGCGCCCCTCGCGGATAGCGTCCTTTGCGAAGTCTTCCACAATCGAAGATACGCCGATCCCGCGTTCCGCGAATTCCAGCAGAAGATCGCTTGTCGCAAGTTCGATTGCCGGTACGGGAAAACCGTTTCCGAGCCATTCGGAAACATAGCGCCGCGTAGAGGTGTGCGGCTCCAGCATGATGATCGGTTCCTGTGCCAGCCGCTCGTCGGTAACCTTCTTTTCTTCGGTAATGCCGTAAGACGGCGCGGCGATAAAAATATCATGAATCTCACGGACAGGCAGAAACACCACGTCATCGGCTTCGGAGGAAGAAAGCGGCTCCGAAATCACGCCGAAATCAATGGCGCCTCCCCGCAAAGCCTCGAGCGTCCGCGGAGTCGGCGCGTTCGTGATGTGAAGATGCACGTCGGGATAGCGTTCGCGGAAAGACGTAATGAAATCAAGAAGATAAAACCGAAGCGTCATATCCGACGCGCCTATCCGCAGACTGCCGCTCCGCAGATCAGTGATCTCGCGCAGTTTTTCTTCGCCCGTTTCAAGAAAAGCAAACGCCTTTTTCACATATTCGTAAAGCACTTTGCCCTCCGGCGTCAGGGTCACGCCGCGGTTGGAACGGAAAAACAATTTCACGCACAGCGCATTTTCAAGCGCCGCAATATCCGCCGATACCGCCGGTTGCGATACAAAAAGTTTCTTTGCCGCCTCCGAAACACTGCCGGACTCGGCGGCCGCTATAAAGGTTTTATAGCGTGTGATATTATCAATCAAGAGAAATACCTCGCTTTTTCCTTGCAGTTATTTGTTTTACTTATACTATTATAGCCGTTATCCTTGGAAATTGCAAGGGAATTCGGAGAAAAAGTAAAATAATCAACGAATAAGTGCAATCGCAGATAATATTCGACGGAAAGAACGACGTTATGTGCGCGCCGTCGCATTATCCGCCGTCTTTTGCCAGGAAAAACCGAAAAAAAGAAAGAACTTCACAAAATACGATTGACAAAAGACAAAAACAGTAGTATAATTTTGATAACCGATTTGTTGTAAAATCAGGCGATTTTTTGTCGGAACATCCGCAAACCGGTCGCACCGTTAAACACGCAAAGGAGAGTTTGAATCATGGATATTGCCATTATCGCCGATGATAAGAAAAAAGAACTGATGACGCAGTTCTGCATCGCCTATTGCGGTATTCTTTCACGTCATCACCTGTGTGCCACCCAGGTAACGGGAAAATATGTGGCCGACGCCACAGGCCTTGATATTGAACTCCTCATGGCGGGTACCGGCGGTAACCAGCAGATCGCGTCCCGTATTGCTTACGATGAAGTCGACGTTCTCTTCTATTTCCGCGACGGCGCGCACGACGAAACCGACGCGGAAACCGACCTGCTCCGTCTCTGCGATGTGCATAACGTCCCGGTGGCCACCAATATCGCCACGGCGGAAGTGCTTGTTATGGCGCTCGATTCCGGCGCGCTCGACTGGCGCGAGATCGTCAATCCGCGCTCCGATTACAACCGCAATAAAAGAAAAGAAAAATAATCCGCCGGCAAGGCAGGTAAAACAGAATACCGGCGAAGACAGGGACTAATGGGTGAAAAATCATCTGTCAGTCCCTTTTTTACGGCATGTGCCGCGACTCTCTTACTCTCTCTTGACATTTTGCCCGGTTCCCCGGAACCGCGGAGAAAGGAAGTTTTATGCGCGTCAGCGTCAGAATACATTCGACCATCACCGACCTTGCCCCGGACGACCGTGAAGAAACGGACGGAAAACGGGATTATACCGCTGTCTCGCACGGCATTTTCTCACAGAACGACGGAGAATGTCTCCTGTCCTACAGCGAAGACGGCGAAAACGGGAAAACGCACACACGTATCCGGTTGCCGGACGACGGCGGTTTTGTCCGCATTGAGAGAACCGGCGCGGTAAACAACCGCATGACGCTGATTCCCGGAAAAGAAGATATGTCCGTGTATGAAATCCCCCCTTTCCGTTTTTCCCTTACCGCTGTCCCCGAACATATAGAAAACGGCATAACCCGAAGCGGCGGGATTCTCCGTCTCTCGTACCGCATTTGTCTCGGCGGTCAAAAATCCCATGTGGCGCTGGCCCTGACGGTAACGCCGGCAGAAGGAGAGGAAAAACCATGACGCAATCCGATCTCAAGGCCGCGATCGCGGCGAAAAAATGCGGCGTCTATATTTTCTGCGGTGAAGAAAACTATCTCCGCCGTTACTATCTCGGCGCGTTCCGCAAAGCCATTCTGGAGGACGACGCCCTGTCCGCTTTCAATCACATTCGCTTTGACGCGGAAACGGCCGATTTCGGCGCGCTCCGCGAAGCCTTGGCAACGCCCCCCGTCATGGCCGATAAAAAACTTGTGGAATGGCATCTCTGCCATCTCGACCGATGGAAAGACAAGGAACTGGAAGAAATGCGGGGGCTTGTCGAAACGATCAAAGAATACCCGTATACCGTTCTCGTTTTTTCGGTAGAACCGGAAGATTTCGACTACGGGAACTATCCTAAAAAACCGTCAAAATTGTACACTGAACTTAACAAAACATGCAATATTTGCATTTTTGAACGTTCGGGAGATACGGCGCTTGCCGCATGGATCGAACGGCATTTCGCGCATAGCGGCATCAACGTCACGCCCGCTTTCTGCCGGGAGACCGTCGCCTATTGCGGGCACGATATGGAGGTTCTTTCGGAAGAGATCGAAAAGATTGTCTGCTACATCAAGGCCAACGGCGGAACAGAAGCGACAAGCGCCGTTCTGCATCTCGTGGCGACTCCGGCTGTGGAGAGCGACGCCTTCGCTCTTTCAAACGCCCTTCTGGACGGCGACGGAAAGGCCGCTTTCCGCGCGCTGTCCGACATGAAGCGCCGCCGCGTCGAACCGACTTTTCTTCTCGGATCGGTCGCCCGCATCTATGCGGATCTGCTTCTTGTCGCACAGCTTTCCGCCGAAGGATACGATAAAACCGCCGTCGCCGGAAAAATGAAAATACACGAATATAAAGCGGGATTGTATATGCGCGCCGCGGCCAAGAAAAAGACCGAAGCGTTGAGAGCAACGCTTGCCGCCTGCCGCCGTATCGACGCACAGGCAAAGTCGGGCGGCGCCACCGGATACGGTCCCATCGAACGCCTGATCGCGGAAGAAACGGCCGTCGGCGAGGGGCTGTAAGCCGCTCCGCACCGAGCACTCTGTTTTCTCCGCTGTGACGTTCTGTTCCCGGCTGTGCGCCCCGCTCCCGGCTATGCAGTCTGCTCCCAGCTGTGCAAATATGGTTTCCCTGTCGTGCACTCTGCTCTGCGCCATATGATCTATTCCACGCCGTATGATCTCCGCTCTGTGCTGTACGCTCCGCTCCCGGCTGTGGCGTTCTGCTCCCTGCTGTGCGTTCTGCTCGCGGCTGTGGAGCTCTGCTTCCGGCTGTGGTGCTCCGCTCCCGGCTGTGCGTTCTGCTCCCGGCTGTGCGCCCCGCTCCGTGACGGCGCCGACAGAATAAAAAGCCGCGCATCCCGCGAAAAATTAAGCGCCGCGTTTTTGCCGGCCAATGAATAACGAATTTTTGTCGCGCTCCTGCGCCCGTCCCATAAAAACACACTTTTATAACGCCGATTTTTTCAGACGATACGTTTATGGTCGTCGCCCGAAAAACGTTTCCGAAAGGAGAACCGCATGAAACGGAAAACCGTGCTCCCCGAACTGCTCGCCCCCGCCGGAAGTCCAGACGCGTTGACCGCCGCCATCAATGCGGGCGCGGACGCCGTATATCTCGGTGCCGCCTCTTTCGGCGCACGGGCATACGCACGGAACTTTGATCGGAACGAACTGGAAAGCGGCATTGCCTATGCGCATCTTTGCGGAAAAAAAGTTTATGTCACGCTGAACACGCTGATAAACGACAAAGAGTTTGATGATTTTCTGAAAACCGCCGCCGCGGTACGCGAAGCCGGTGCCGACGGCGTGATCATCGCCGACATCGGCGCGGCCGCCGTATTGCATCGCTGTTTTCCCGATCTGCCGCTTCACGCGTCAACGCAGATGTCGGTGCATAGCACGGCGGGCGCAGATCTGCTGTCCGCGCGCGGTTTCACACGCGTTGTTCCGGCACGCGAATTACCGTATACGGACATCTGCGCTATGACGGAAAAGACCGCGGCCGAAATCGAAGTCTTTCTCCACGGCGCGCTGTGCGTCTCCCATTCGGGACAATGCCTGTTCAGCGCCATGGTAGGCGGCCGCAGCGGCAATCGCGGCGAATGTGCCCAACCCTGCCGCCTGCCGTATAACGGCGATCGCTTCCCTTTGAGCCTTATGGATCTTTCCCTTGCCGGTCATATCCCCGAACTGTTGTCTTCGGGCGTCTCCTCTCTCAAAATCGAGGGGCGCATGAAAAGCCCCGCCTATGTGTACGGCGTCACAAGTATCTATCGCCGTCTCCTTGACGAACAGAGGAACGCCACTCCCGAAGAAACGCGCGCACTGTCCGCTCTTTTTTCCCGCAGCGGTTTTACCGACGGATACTTCACCGGTAATAAATCCGTTCCCATGACCGGCGTTCGCCGTGACAGCGACAAGGCCGAAAGCCGTGACTGTGATGACGCCGATACGGTTCGTCATACGTTTTCCATATCCGCCGATTGCACCGTCAATATCGGTGAAAAAGCAACGCTTACTTTACATTTTAACGAAAAATCAGCGTCCGCCGAGGGAGACGTTCCCGTCCCGGCCAAGTCCGCGCCGCTGACGGAACAAGCCGTGCGCGAACAACTTTCGCGCACGGGCGGAACGCCGTTTTCCCTGAAGCCGGACGACATACGGCTCACTCTCGGAAAAAATGCCTATCTTCCCCTCTCGTCTCTCAATCTGCTTCGGCGCACCGCAACGGACGCGCTGATACCCGCAGGGCGCGCGCCGCGCCCCTATTCTTACGCGCCGCCTCCCCGTATGCCGAAAGCAAAGAGAACGCGCGCGGCGCTCTGCCTTGAACTTGCGCAATACCGTGCGTTACCGCGCGATTACTTTGACGAGATCTATCTGCCGCTGTGGCTTCTGTCCTCCCTCCCGCAAGGCGAGCCTTTGCCGGACGGCGTATGGTTGCCCCCCGTTATCTTCGACAGCGAAGAGGCGGCGGTACGCCGTATGATGGAGGAAGCGAAAGCGCGCGGCGTCACGCGTGCCCTGTGCGACAATCTTTCGCATATCGCCGTTGCCGCGGCGCTCGGCTTCTCGCTTTCCGGCGGGTTCCGCCTGAATGTGCGGAATAAAGAAAGTCTTGAAGTCTATCGCGCCATGGGCGTTACGGACATCTGTCTTTCACCCGAATTGACCTTACCGCAGGCGCGCGACGTCGGCGGGCGCGTCATCACATACGGACGTATTCCGCTTATGCTTCTCGAACGTTGTTTCATCAAGGAAAACTTCGGCTGTGATTTTTGTAAAAGCGCGTGCTTCAGCGATCGTCGCGGCGCCCGTTTTCCCATACGCGGCATCTATCCGCACCGCAATCTGCTTTTCAACAGCATCGTGACCTACATGGGCGATAAACAGGACGTTCTCCGCGAAGCGGCGCTATCCGAATTCTTTCTTTTCACGACCGAATCCGCCGAAGAAACCCGCGCCGCCGTCAGCGCCTACCGGGCCGGAAGAACGCCTGACTTCTCCGTGCGGCGCCTCGGTACGGCCGAACCGCACCGATCGGATGAAAAGCCGGGGAAAAAATCGTCTCCCGTAAAAAATGCCGTTCCGATCCGTTCGGAACATAACGGATACCGATCCGGAGAAAGAAACCGGTCTGCCCCTAAAAAACAGACTTCCCGCCATACGGGAAAATCCCGTCGCCCGTCGCCGGCATTTCTTCATGACGGAAAAGGTAAAAAGGAGAAAAAACAATGAAAAACTGTCTCTTTCAAAGTCCCGGCGTTCTGCCCGAGGGCACCGAAGTTATTCTTGCCTCGCAGTCTCCACGCCGCCGCGAACTGCTTTCGGACATGGGATTCACATTCGCCGTTATTCCCGCCGAATGTGACGAAAACGTCCCGGACGGCATTCCCCCCGCCGAGGCCGTGGAACTGCTCGCCGGAAGAAAAGCCGCCGCCGTTGCCGAAAAATACCCCGACGCACTCGTCATCGGCGCCGATACGCTGGTCGAACTTTTCGGAAAACCGCTCGGTAAACCGGCGGACGAAGACGACGCATTCCGCATGCTTTGCGAAATGAGCGGCAAAAAACATTTTGTACACACCGGCGTTGCCGTCACATGGCGCGGAAAAATGCTGTCCGGCGTGGACACCGCCGGAATCCAATTCTGCGCCTACACCCCCACCGAGGCATGGACATACGTCCGCACCGGCGAACCTATGGACAAAGCCGGCGCCTACGGCATACAGGGATTGGGGGGCGGCCTTGTGGAAAAGCGCGAGGGTCAGCTCGATACGGTGATCGGCTTTCCGACGCTCCTTGCGGACAAACTCATCCTCTCCCTTTTCGGAGAGTCGCCGTCATGACGGAAAAGATGAAAAAAGAACGCGCCGCCGGTACGGTGGCGCTTTTAAAAACATTGTATCCCGACGCCGTATGCGCACTCCGCTACGATGACGACGAATGGCGGCTGTTCGTCATGGGACGCCTTTCCGCACAGTGCACCGATAAACGTGTGAACGAAGTGGCAAAAACACTGTTTTCCGTACTTCCCGACGCCCGGGCCATGGCCGAAGCGCCGCTCTCCCAAATCGAAAAACTGATCCGTTCCTGCGGTCTTTATCACACAAAAGCCGAAAATCTGCGTGACAGCGCAAAAAAACTGATAAGCGAATACAACGGCGTTCTGCCGCACGACATGGACGCGCTTCTCGCCTTTCCCGGCGTCGGCCGCAAGATCGCCAATCTCCTGCGCGGCGACCTGTGGGGACTCCCCGCCATCGTTACCGACACGCACTGCATCCGCATATGCGGGCGGCTCGGCTTTTACCCCGAAAGCGAAAAGAATCCGCCGAAGATCGAAAAAATCCTGACATCGCTTATCGCTCCCGAAGAACAAAGCGCTTTCTGCCACCGCATTGTGGAATTCGGCCGCGATACCTGCACGGCGCGCGCTCCGGACTGCGCGCATTGCCCGCTCCGCACGGCCGGCCTCTGTCTGCATGCGGAAAAAGCGGCGAAAAAATCACCCGCCGGGAAATTGCCCGGGAAATAAACCGTCGGTCGGGCAAAAATACCGCGGTTCCTTATAAAAAGGAGATATTATGGAAAAACTGCATATTGACCGCCCGATTCTCGTGGAGGGAAAATACGATAAAATCACGCTTTCCTCAATCACGGACGCGCCGATTATTCCGCTTCAGGGCTTCGGCATCTTTTCGCAAAAAGAAAAGCAGGCCATGCTCCGCCGTCTCGCCGGAAAAAACGGCGTTATCGTCCTTTGCGACCCGGACGGCGCGGGGCGCGTGATCCGCGGTTTTCTCTCTTCCATACTGCCGAAAGACAAAATCACTCATCTGTACGTTCCTGCCGTACAGGGAAAAGAAAAACGCAAAACACATGCCGGAAAGGCAGGACTTCTCGGCGTTGAGGGCATGGATACCGCCTGTCTCCGTCGCCTGCTTACGCCGTTTTCATCGGGCGCCGCCGAAAAAAACGTAAAAAACCCCGTTACGAAAACCGACTTCTTCCTGTGGGGACTTTCCGGCGGCGACAACAGTAAAGAAAAGCGCGCCGCTTTCTGCCGCGCTGCGGATCTGCCGCCGGAGATGTCCGCCAACGCGCTTCTTGAAGCGGTAAATCTTCTCTACGGGAAAGAAGAATGTGAGCGTATCCTCGTAAAAGCCGCGGAAAACACTTGACAAACCGCGGCCGTTTCATTATAATTAGATAAAAGGCCGTGATCGGAAAAATGTTTATCTTTTACCGTGCAGAGAAAGGGCGGTCGGTGCAAGCCCTCGGAAAAAATAAACAAACGTCGTCCGTGAGCCGCGGAAAGAAAGCCCCGTGCCGTAGAATCCGCCGTATGCCGCGTTAAGGCGCGCCGTCAAGGCATAAGTAAAAAGTACAGGTGGTACCGCGTTTATACGCCCTGTTCCGTTATCGGAACGGGTTTTTTTCTTTGTACCGCCGCGACATCGGAATCAAACCGAAAGGAATATATAAAAATGAGAAAAGAATTGGCAAAAACCTATTCCCCCGCCGATTTTGAAGACCGTATCTATCAGAATTGGTGCGACAAAGGTTACTTCACCCCCGATGTGCATGACAACAAACCGCCGTTTTCCATCGTGATCCCCCCGCCGAACGTCACGGGTCAGCTCCATATGGGTCACGCGCTCGACGAAACGTTGCAGGATATTCTGATCCGTACAAAGCGCATGCAGGGTTACAGCACGCTCTGGATCCCCGGCACCGATCACGCCGGCATCGCCACGCAGATCAAAGTGGAGGAAAACCTCCGCGTAAACGAGGGTCTTACCCGTTATGACCTCGGCCGTGAAAAATTCCTCGAACGCGTCTGGGACTGGAAGCACAAATTCGGCGACCGCATCATCAGCCAGCTGAAAAAACTCGGCTCTTCCTGCGACTGGACGCGCGAACGTTTTACCATGGACGAAGGATGCTCCCGCGCCGTCCGCGAAGTTTTTGTCAATCTGTATAACAAAGGCCTCATCTACCGCGGAAACCGCATCATCAACTGGTGCCCGCACTGCATCACGGCCCTCTCGGACGCAGAGGTGGAATATAAGGAAATGCCCGGTCACTTCTGGCATATCCGTTACCCCGTGAAAGACAGCGACGAATCGGTCATCATCGCCACAACCCGTCCCGAAACGCTTCTCGGCGATACGGCCGTCGCCGTCAATCCCGACGATGACCGTTACCGTCATCTTGTCGGCAAAATGCTGATTTTGCCGCTTGTCGGCCGCGAAATTCCCGTTATCGCCGATGAATATGTGGAAAAAGATTTCGGTACCGGTTGCGTAAAAATCACGCCGGCACACGACCCGAACGACTTTGAAGTCGGCAAACGGCATGATCTCCCCGTTATCCGCATTATGAATGATGACGCAACCATCAGTAAAGAGGGCGGCAAATATGCGGGACTTGACCGCATGGCGGCGCGCGAAGCGATCGTAAACGATCTGAAAGCGGCCGGTCTTCTCGTCAAAGTTGAAGATTACAGCCATAATGTCGGCACCTGCTACCGTTGCCACAACGTCGTTGAACCTCTGACGTCAAACCAATGGTTCGTCAAAATGAAACCGCTTGCCGGTCCCGCGCTCGACGTCGTTTACGACGGTCGCGTGAAGTTCGCGCCCGAACGTTTCACAAAAACCTATACCAACTGGATGGAAAACGTGCTTGACTGGTGCATTTCCCGCCAGCTCTGGTGGGGACACCGTATTCCCGCTTTCTATTGCGACGCCTGCGGCAACATGGAAGTTTCAAAAGAAGACCTCGCCGTCTGCCCGAAATGCGGCGCGCCGATGCGTCAGGAAGAAGACGTGCTCGACACATGGTTCTCCTCGGCTCTCTGGCCGTTTTCCACGCTCGGCTGGCCGGATAAAACCGAAGAACTCAAAAAATACTACCCGACAAGCGTCCTCGTGACCGGTTATGATATTATCTTCTTCTGGGTCGCGCGTATGGTGTTCTCCGGCATGGAACACATGCATGAAGAACCGTTCAAAACCGTGTTCATTCACGGCCTTGTGCGCGACGCGCAGGGGCGCAAAATGTCAAAATCCCTCGGCAACGGCATTGATCCCCTTGAAATCATTGATAAATACGGCGCGGACGCGCTCCGCTTCGCGCTTGCAACCGGCAATTCGCCCGGAAACGATATGCGTTTTTCCGATGAGAAGATCGAAGCGGCGCGCAACTTCGCCAACAAACTCTGGAACGCCTCGCGCTTTGTTCTCATGAATCTCGGCGAAGATTACGACGAGACCGGCCTGCCGCCGAAAGAAGCGCTTGCTCCCGAAGACAAATGGATTCTCGCGCGCCTCAACCGCCTGTCGAAAAACGTCTGTGAAGCGGTAGATCATTATGAACTCGGCGTGGCGCTTTCGTCCATCTATGATTTCACATGGGACTCGTTCTGCGATTGGTATATCGAACTTGCCAAGGCGCGCCTGTCCGAAAAGGACTCCGCGGGAGCCGATACCGCCCGCAAAGTGCTTGTCTATGTTCTCGACAACATTCTCCGTCTTCTTCATCCGTATATGCCTTTCATCACGGAGGAAATCTATCAGAGTATTCCTCACACGGCCGAAAGCATCATGATCGCCGACTATCCGAAGTACGACCCCGCGCTTGCGTTTGACGCGGAAGAAGAGGCGACCGGCCGTATGATTACCGTGATCCGCGCCATTCGTACCCGCCGTGCCGAAATGAATGTCGCCCCCTCCCGGAAAGCCAAAGTGTATCTTGTAACGAAATACCCCGACTCTTTCCGCGATACCGAAAAATTCTTCCTCCGCCTCGCCGGCGCTTCCGAACTGCATATCACCGACGCGTATCCGCACGATGACGCCGTTACCATCGTCACCGACGCCGCAACGGCCTATATCCCGCTCCGCGACATGATTGATTTCGATAAAGAACGCAAACGCCTTGAAACCGAACTTGCCCGCATGAAAGACGAAGTTTCCCGTATCGAAAACAAACTCGCAAACGCAGGCTTTGTCGCAAAAGCGCCCGCCGCCGTCGTCGAAGGTGAAAGAGCCAAACTGCAAAAGTACAAAGATACCGAAGTCTCTTTGCTTAAAGAGATTGAAAAACTAAAATAATGACAACAAAACTTTACGATATAAGCGCTTACGATACCGACTTCACCGCCACGGTGAAGTCGGTATCCCGTACAGACGGCGGCTACCGCACCGTGCTCGACCGCACGCTGTTCTTTCCGACTGCGGGCGGTCAATGCTGTGACGCGGGAACGATAAACGGCCTCCCCGTCCTCGACGTTACGGAAGAAAACGGCGAGATTCTGCATTTGCTTCCCGCGCCTCTGCCGCTCGGAGATACCGTATCGGGACGCATTGATTTTGCTTTCCGCTTCCGCAATATGCAGCATCATACGGGCGAGCATATTCTGTCTGGCATTGCGCACCGGCTTTACGGCTTCCGTAATGTCGGATTTCATCTCGGAAAAGACATCATGACCGTCGATTACGACGGTGTGCCGCCGCAGGACGACTACGCGCTTCTTTTTCGCCTTGCAAACGAGGCGGTAACAAAGAACATTCCGGTTCATGCATATTATCCCGACAAAGAGACATTGCAGGGACTTGTCTATCGCGCCAAACTCGACCTTACCGAAAACGTCCGCATTGTGGAAATTCCGGGCATCGACGTCTGCGCCTGTTGCGCACCGCATGTCGCCGCAACGGGTGAAGTCGGTCCGATCCATCTTCAATCCGCCATTCACTATAAAAGCGGTTGCCGTCTGACCGTTATTTGCGGCGGCGACGCCGTGCGTGAGTACGAAAAGCTGACCGAAGACGCCGTGCATATCTCCCGCGCTTTGTCCGTCCCTGTCGACCATATTGCCGGCGGCGTGGACGCGCTTCTCGCCGAAAACGGACGCATGAAAGCCGAGATACGCCGCCTCCGTGCGGAAGCGGTTACAGCGCGCGTCAACGCGCTTCTGCCGACGGAGGGCAATATTCTGCTCTTCTCCGATACCGACGATATGAACGATCTCCGCCGTCTTGCCACCGAAGCCGCCGGAAAGGCGGGCGGTATGGCCGTCGCCTGCGCCGGTGATGACGAGCACGGTTACCGCTATGTCATCGCCTCGGCGGCCACGCCTCTCCGCGAGGCCGCAAAACGCATAAATGCCGCTCTCGCAGGACGCGGCGGCGGAAACGACGCGGTCATTCAGGGCAGTTTTTCCGCCTCTCGCTCCGCGATCGAAGACTATTTTACCTGATTTACCTGAAAATTGCGCCGGCGACCCGAATTGCTGTGCGCCTGCCTTTGAGGTGTTTTCCATCATCCCCACCCCGCAAAGAAAGGAGATTCCATGCGCCTGATACATACCGCCGACTGGCATCTCGGCGCCTCTCTCGAATCGGTTTTGCCCGCCGATCTTGCCGCCGTACGCCGGGCGGAACTTCTCGACACGTTTTCCCGCATGTTGGATTATGCCGAAGAAAACGACGTGGCGGCCGTTCTCATCGCCGGAGACCTTTTTGATTCCGATCGCGTGCGCGCTTCTGCGGCGGACAGGCTCTGCCGTCTGATCGCCGCGCATCCCCGGATCACGCTTTACTATCTGCGCGGCAACCATGATGAAAACGCACGGATCGTATTTCCCGAAAACGTCCGTACTTTCTCGCACGAATTTACAAGTTATCCGCTCGGAGAAGGCGTGACGCTCTATGGCTGTGAAGCCCCCGACCGCCATGCCTACGAAACATTTTTCCCCGATGAAAACGAAAGAAACATTGTCCTTTTGCACGGCGCGGTCACGGAAAGCGGATACGGAGAAGACATCGTGAACCTGCGCGCGCTCCGTAACCGGGGCATTGACTGCCTTGCGCTCGGTCACTATCATACGAACAAAAAAGAGGCCCTCGACCGCCGCGGCTTTTATCTGTATGCCGGCACGCCGGAGGGGCGCGGATTTGACGAACCGGGTGAAAAAGGATTTTATCTCCTCGACATAGACAAAGCCGGCGTTGCCGCTACCTTCGTTCCCTTTGCCGCGCGCACCGTTCATATCGTCGCCCCCGATCTTGCGGGCGCCGTCGATTTCGATGCGGCCGTGCGCGCGCTCGACCGTGCGCTCTCCGACTGCCGCCCGTGCGACATCGTGCGCGTGGAGCTGACGGACGGCGGACCGTTATCCCCCGCCGTCACGGATCGTCTGCTGAAAGACCGCTTCTTCTATGCGGAATCCCGATACACGCACGGGTCGGCGCGCGATACGGCGGATGACTATATAGACGACATCTCGCTCCGCGGCGAATTTGTCCGCCTTGTACGCGACGAAAATCTCACCGACGAAGAAAAAGAGGCCGTTCTGCAATACGGTCTTGCGGCACTGCGCGGAGAGGAGGCGGAACGATGATCTATCTTGAAGCACATGTGGAAAACTTCGGCCGTCTGCACGATTTCCACTACCGTTTTTCCGAAGGCATCAACAGTTTTCTTGCCGAAAACGGCAAGGGAAAAACGACCTTTGCCGCTTTCATTGAAGCCATGCTTTACGGTATGCCCGCGTCTTCAAAACAAAATCCCGAAGAAAACATGCGCAAGCATTATCTTCCGTGGCAAGGCGGTCGCTACGGCGGCAGTCTGACATTCCGCGCGAACGGAAAAACCTATCGCGCGGTGCGTACTTTCGGCCGTAAGGAATCCGACGATACCTTTGCCCTGTACGATGTCGCGACCGAAAAAGAATGTCGCGATCTTGACGAAAATTTCGCCGAAACCCTGACGGGTCTGTCGCGTTCCGCCTATGAAAAAAGCGCGTTCGTGATGAAAGAAGAACGCGATATTTTCGCCGTCAAAGATCCCGGCATCACGGAAAAACTTTCGCAATATGTGGAATCTTCAAGCGACGCCTGCTCCTATGACGAGGCGCTAAAAACGCTTGAAAAGCAACGCAAAGTTTACATTAAGACGGGTAACAGGGGGAAAATCGGCGAACTGCAAGCCGCTATCGACGAAGCGATAGTTTCGTCACGACAAGGAAAACGCGACAAAGAAGAATACGACCGGCTGTCGCAGCAGATCGGAGAAACCGAAAAAGCGGCCGCGGAAAACGCGGCGCGCCTTGACGAACTGACAAACGAAATCCTGCGGCTGTCGAAAGAAAAAAACGGTGCGGCCGTCAAAGCGCACGGCAGGCAACTGGAAGCGGAAGCGAAAGCCGCGGCGGCGACTGCCGCCGCCGCGCGCGCCGCTTTTCCGGGAGACCTGCCGGACGACGGCGACCTTTTGCGCATGGAGGAAATTGAAAAAGAACTGAACGCCTTGAAAATGCGCGCAGAAGACAGCGTTCCGTCCCCGGAAGAAGTGCGTGAAAAAGAGGAAATCCTTGCGTATTTCAACGGTATGCCGCCGCAAAACAGCGACGATTTTCTTTCCGTATTTCTCCCGCCGCCGCAATCCCGCGGCGACATCCCCCTCCCGGAAAAGCCGAAACCGTTTCTGACCTTTTGGCGGATTCTTCTTTGCTTCACCGTCATCTATCTGCCGTTTTTCCTTATCGGACTCTCCCGGAAACGGAAAGCCGATAAAGACTACGCCGCCCGTATCCGCGGGATCGCGGCGGAGAAAGAAAAAGTTGCCGCGAAAGACGCAGAAGAACGCCGCGCGGCGATGGACGCCCTCCGCACAAAAGTCATCGCGTATCAGACCATCTGCACACGTGAAAAACGCCTCGCGGAAACCAAAGCCGCATTGGAAGAGGATTACCGCCGGGCGGCGACCTCGTTCCGTACGCTCCTTTGCCGGTACGGCGAAGAAGAAAACGATACGGAAACCATGCTGAAATCGCTCCGTCTCCGCCTTTCAAACGTCCGGCTTCTTGCCGATAAAGCAACCGAGGCGCAGGATCGTCTTGAACGGTATCGCCGGGAAAATCCCGACAGCAACTTCCCATCGGCGGAAAACGGAGAACAGTCCGCCGCCCTCGCCGCCAAAATTGCCTCTGCGGAAGACGAACGCAACCGCCGCCTTTATGCCGCGGAAGAACAAAAGAAAAATCTTGCCGCTATGATGAAACGGCTTCTTCCCCTTGAAAACGGTATCCGCCACGGAACCGACGCCGACGCGGAAATTACCGAAAAAAGCGCGGAACTTCAGCGTGCGCAAAAAGAAGTGAAAGCCATTGATATCGCGGAGAAACTGCTTCTCCGGGCCAAAGAGAATCTTTCTTCACGCTATCTCACGGATATGCAGAAATCCTTCAGCGGTTTTGTCACACGTTTTCTCCCCGATTTTGATTCACGCGGCGTTCTCGACAGTTCTCTGTCCCTCTCGCTTGAAAACGGCGGCGTTCGTTACAGCCCGGCCTATTTCAGCCGCGGTACACGCGATATTTTGTCCTTCTGCATGCACCTTTCCCTTTTCTTTTCTCTCACCGGCGAGGATCGCCCCTGTCTGATTATAGACGACGTTTTCGCCGACCTTGACGACGAAAAGCTGTCGCTTGCGCGCGCTTTTCTCGAAGAACTCGGAAAATCCCAGCAGATCCTGTACTTCACCTGCCATACGGGGCGCGATTTTTCCTGCCCCGCGACATAAGTTAAGGAGATTTGAAGATGAGCCATGCCGTATTCACACCCGCCGAGATTCTGCTCCCCGATTTCGGCAAAACCGACGGAGAAAAATGGTCGGTTATCGCCTGCGATCAGTTCACAAGCGAACCCGCTTATTGGGAAAGCGTCTCCCGCTTTGTCGGCAATGCGCCGTCCACGCTCCGTATGATCCTGCCGGAGGTCTATCTCTCCGAGGCGGAAGCGCGTATTCCGTCCGTCCATGCGGAAATGGAGAAAAACATTCGCGATACGCTCGTTGCGCACCCCGACTGCATGATCTATCTTGAACGTACGCAAAGCGACGGACATGTCCGCCGCGGTATCATCGGCAAAATCGACCTGGAAGCCTATGATTACCGCAAAGGCGCCGCGTCGCTTATCCGTGCCACGGAAGGAACCGTTTTGTCGCGTATACCGCCGCGCGTGGCAGTACGCCGTCATGCGACGCTGGAACTTCCCCATGTCATGCTTTTAATCGACGACAGGCAACACAGCGTGATCGAACCGCTGAAAGACAAAACCGAAACGCTTCTCCGGGCATATGATTTCCCGCTCATGCTCGACGGCGGTCATGTTACCGGCTATTTTCTGAACCATGCCGAAAAAATGAGAATTCAGACTGCCCTTTCCGCCTTGATCGCCGATAATAACCGCGCCGCCGGAAACGACGCCTCCGACGCGCCGCTTCTGTTTGCCGTCGGCGACGGGAACCATTCTCTTGCCACGGCAAAAGCCGCGTACGAGGAGATCAAAGCACAGATAGGCGAGAACGCGGCCGCCTGCCATCCCGCCCGTTACGCGCTCTGCGAAATTGTGAATCTTCACGATCCTGCGCTCAACTTTGAACCGATCTACCGGGTCCTGTTCCATATAGATCCCGATGAGGTCATGAAAGCCCTTGCCGATTATGAAAAAACGCTTTCCGGCAACGGGAAGTCGCAGTCACTCACCTGCATTTACGGGGATGTACGCACGGAATTCCGCTTCCGTCACCCGTCCGCACAACTGACGGTCGGAACGCTTCAGAATTTTATCGACATTTACCTTGCGGCGCACCCGGAAGCGGCTGTGGATTATATTCATGACGAAACGGCGGTCGCCGCTCTTGCACAAAGAAAAAATGCCATCGGCTTTCTCTTTGACGGCATGAAGAAAGAGGAACTGTTTCCCACCGTCATCTGCGACGGCGCCTTGCCGCGTAAAACCTTTTCCATGGGTCATGCGCGCGACAAGCGTTATTATATCGAATGTCGGAAGATCAAATAACCGTAAAAAGGGCGCACGCTGTAAGCGTGCGCCCCTCTTCTATATTC
>CAJLXA010000014.1 GCA_905210485.1 uncultured Eubacteriales bacterium
CCCAATATTCCCCACTGCTGCCTCCCGTAGGAGTCTGGACCGTATCTCAGTTCCAATGTGGCCGTTCAACCTCTCAGTCCGGCTACCGATCGTTGACTTGGTGGGCCGTTACCCCGCCAACTATCTAATCGGACGCGAGCTCATCTCTGTGCAGTAAACCTTTGGCAACGGTGACATGCGTCACCCTTGCTTCATGCGGTATTAGCGGCTGTTTCCGGCCGGTATCCCGCACACAGAGGCAGATTGCTCACGCGTTACTCACCCGTCCGCCACTGATTGTATTTCTACAACCCGTTCGACTTGAATGTGTTATGCACGCCGCCAGCGTTCATCCTGAGCCAGGATCAAACTCTCTAAAAAATTCTATCTAAACAATGCCTCAGCATTGCCTAAATCGTTTCTTTCAGAGTTACTTTGTCTTAGCTTCTCTTACTTTTTTGAGTTCTCAAATTTGTGTTTCTTAACGAGATTCCTTCACACTTTTCGTGTTCGAAATTTCAATTTGTTCAATTTTCAAAGACCGATACATCGCCTGCTCAAGGTTGTCCTCTCACCCGGCGACTTCTATAGTTTATCACTTCTCTCCTCTTTTGTCAATACCTTTTTTGAAACTTTTTTCGGTTTTTTCAAAGTATTTTTTACTTTTCCGAACTTGACAATGAAAATGTTTATTTTCACCGATAAAAGAGAATACTGTAAAAAAAGGAGAGCAAATATGGCGACTGTACTGTTTCGCACACTTATCATATACGTTTTGTTTCTGGTTATTCTGCGCATGTTGGGGAAACGGCAGGTTGGCGAACTGGAAGTGTCCGAGCTTGTGGCATCACTGATCTTATCGGAAATCGCCGCTATGCCGATTGACAACCCGGATATACCTTTATTCTATGCGCTGGTACCGATTGTGCTTATTTTTTCACTTGAAGTCATTATCACCTATTGTAAAAACAAATCCGCTTTGCTGAAGCGCATTTTTGAAACGAGACCGAACATTCTGATCGACAAAGGAGAAATCCGGCAGGAAGAACTTTCGCATATGCGTATCTCCATCGAAGAGCTCGTGGCGGAACTGCGTTTGCAGGGCGTTGCCGATCCGAATGATGTTTATTACGCCGTTCTTGAGCAGAGCGGCCAGTTATCCATTATACTGAAGGCAGACAAGCAACCGCCTACGCACGAAGCGCTGGGTATTCCGACAGAGGAAAAAGGGATCGCGCACCCGTTGATACTGGACGGTGACGTCTGTAAAAAGGCGCTCGGAGAACTCGGCAAAAACCAGGCCTGGCTTGAAAAAGAATGTCGGAAACACAACTGCCGGATAGATGATGTTTTTCTCTTTACGCTGAATGACGCAGGCGATACTAATATAATAAGGAGAAAAAACACGTGAAAACCTTCGTTCTTTCGCTTGTTCTTCTGACGGCCGTTCTGGCCGCTGTCGCCACCGCTACCGTTTATAACATCACAACCGTGTCCGTTATGCGTGACAGCGTCGCGGACGTGTGTCAAACATTATCCGAAGAAAATCTGAAGAACAATGCCGACGCCATTCAGAATTTTTATGAAAACTGGAATAAAAAAAGCCCCTGCCTTTCGGTCTCGGTCAGCAAGACCGATCTTTCCAAGGTAGAGGACGCGCTCGACGAAGCACGCGGCGCGGCGCACGCCGAAGACTATCCCGGCTTTGCCATGGCGTGCTATCGTCTTCAGAACGCAATAGACAATCTTTACGATCGCGTACGTCCGCACCTGCACGGAATCATCTGAAAGGAGTACCGTCCTGCAGATAAAATCCCGTACGCATAATGGTGTAATATTCCTTATCCTTTTTATCGGGATCGGGATAACCGGTTGCACGTTCGAGCGCCTTCATAAGATAATCCGGATTCAGAAAAGAAGCATTGTTAACGGCAAGCGTCGCATCTATACGAACGGTTCCGTCTTCCTCTTTCACAATAAGATTGTGAATGGCCGGCGATATATCGGTTTCTTTTTCGCCGGCTTTTGTCATTTTGACAACCGTAAGCGGTCGCTTCGTAAGCGTTTTTTGCACAGTGTCCGCAAAATTCGTGCACGCTCTTTCCGTTGTCAGACGGAATGTATACGTCACAAACGCAATGTCTTTTACCTTGCCCTCCGCCATATACACGTCATAAACCGCCAGCAGCGGCGAAAGATTTTCATTCAGCACCCGCATAACGGCGGCAGTATCGACCGGATGCGTAATGCGTATATCCATCACTTCGCATACGCTTTCCACACCGACGGACAGCGGCGCGGCAAAGGAAAGGCGCGGAATCGGATTAAAACCTTCGCTGTACGCCACCGGAATATGCGAACGGATGATCACACGCGTCATTGTCCGTACAAGATCAAGGTGGGAGATATATTGCATATCTCCCGTTTTGTGAAAGATCACACGCAAAGTTTCCGGTTGCGCGAATGCTTCGCCGCAAATCAGCGTTTGCACCATCTGCAATTACCTCCCAGTTTATCGGCGCCGCAACCGTTACAGTGTTCGGCGCAATTCGGCGTTGTCCGGGCCTCATAGGCTTTTTTTCTTTCATTCAGCAGATACGCCTTGCTGACGCCGCAGTCAATGATGTCCCACGGCAACCATTCGTCAAGACCGAATGTACGATTGGCGTAAAACGCAGGATCAATGCTGGTTTCTTCAAATATTCTGAGCCAGCGGTCATAGTCGAAGTACTCGCTCCACGCGTCAAACATAATGCCCTCTTCCGCCGCTTTACGGATAGCCTTGGACAGCCGTCTGTCGCCGCGTGCAAACACCGCTTCGACCCGCGATACTTTCGCGTCATGATAATGATACTTGATCTTTTTATCAGTGATACATTCGCGCAGATATTGCTGTTTTTCCTCCAGTAAAGGAATGTCATCCTGTGCTTCCCACTGAAACGGCGTAAACGGTTTCGGAATAAAGCAGGATACGCTGACCGTCACGGTTATTCCCCGTGCGCGGTTGCGGTTTTCGCATTTATAATACGCGTCAACAACTTTTTTGGCCAATGCCGCAATGCCGGCGATGTCCTCCATCGTTTCGGTCGGCAATCCCTCCATAAAATAGAGTTTCACCGCGCTTTTCCCGCCGCTGAACGCCAGATTCACCGCGCGAAGCAGATCCTCTTCGGACACATTCTTGTTAATGGCGTCGCGCAGGCGCTGTGTTCCGGCCTCCGGTGCAAATGTCAGACCGCCCGTACGCACCGTGGAAATACGATCCATCAGTTCTTTTGAGAAACTGTCGATACGAAGAGACGGTAACGACAGGCTGACCTTTTCGTCATCCGTCCATGACAGCAAACGGCGCGTCAGTTCTTCGATCCGCGAGTAATCGCTGATGGAAAGCGAGATGAGAGAGATTTCATCATAACCCGTATGATCGTAAATAGCGCGTGCCTGGGCACAGAGAGTATCGGGACTTTTCTCCCGGATCGGCCGATACACCATGCCGGCCTGGCAGAACCGGCAACCGCGAATACACCCGCGATAAACCTCAAGCAGTACACGGTCGTGTACGGTCTCAATATACGGCACCACAAACTTTTCGGGGTACGGCACCGCATCCATATCTTTCACGATGCGCTTCCGTATTTTCGTCGGAATATCGTCGTAAACCGGCGTATAAGCCCGGATTGTTCCATCCTCGCAATAATCCACGCGATACAGCGACGGAACATAAAATCCCTCAAGTTTTGCGGCCTCATGAAGAAAAGCGGCCTTGGTATATGTGCCGTCTTTTTTCATCTTCTCATAAAGAAGGCACAATTCGGGAAGCGCTTCTTCCCCCTCTCCGATCGAAAAAATGTCAAAGAAATCGGCGATCGGCTCGGCGTTGTAAGTGCAGGGGCCGCCGCCGAGAATAATCGGCGCGTCTTCACCGCGTTCGGCGGCCATAACGGGGATCCCCGCCAGCATCAGCATCCGAACCATGGTCGTGTAACAAAGCTCATATTGTAAAGTAAACGCTACAAAATCAAAGGTATTGATCGGATCGCCGCTCTCCATCGCCGTCAATGGCAGATGGTATTTTTCCATTTCGGATACCATGTCCATCCATGGCGCGTAAACGCGTTCGCACCATATGGACGGCTGAAGATTCAGGCAGTGATACAGAATACGCACGCCGAGATTGGACATACCGATTTCATACGTATCCGGGAAGCAGAACGCAAAACGAACCGCCGTCTTTTCTTTATCTTTTATTATTTGATTGAATTCGCCGCCGGTATAACGCCCCGGTTTGGAGACCGAGCGCAATATACCGGACATTTGGATATTATCGTTCATTTTTTACTCTCTGATAAAAATTTTCGTAATCAGGTACACCGGTATAAACCAGAAAACCTGGGACAGCACAATGAGACCGGAACCGAGTACGTCAATTCTGCCGACAGCCAGAAGAACAATCGCAAGCAATGTGCCGAACGCCGTGTTCAGTATTCTGAACAGCGGAGACAATGACGCAACGCGTACAAAACGCAGGCAACGGAACAAAAGATCGACCAGCGCGCCGACGCCGTTTGTCGTCACGATACCGCCGGGGAGACGCGGTTTTTTGTCCTCATCGAGCACGGCCACGTCTTTCCGCACTACACGGACGGGATAACTGCCAATGTAACTGACTTTATTTATCAACCGATCCGACACATTCGGATCAAACGTACGCACAATAACGGCAATTCCCTCTTTTGCGAGCCGTTCGGCCGTCTTTTCAAAATCGGGATTGGGAATGTATTGCAGATAGAACCGTGCCGAGATCACGCCGTTTTCCGCCACATACATGATGCTGACCTTGCCGCCGTCTATCTGGCGGGCGTCTTCGGAATCATACAGCAACGTTACGTGATGCTGTTCCATGAATTCTCCGTCTCCGACAAGGAGCATATTGCCGTCAAGTCTTGCCGCGATGCCCTTTTCCGCGATCTCCCGCACCGTAACATCGGTAATTTCGGCAACGCCGGGGCCGACCGTTCCGAAAACATTGGAGAGCGGACCGCCGGTTTTCTTGAAAAGTGCGGAAACCTGACACAGAACACGGTCAAGGCGATTGTCGCCGAAAAGTTTGATGCCTTTCACCTTGACGTTCCGCGTGGGAAACAGTTCGGTGTCTTCCATAACGAAAACTTTCGTTGAAGCATATTCGGTTGCGGAATATTCCCCCACCACCGCCGTATCCGAAAGCACGGACTTTTTCACAATTTCCGCAAAGGGGTAACGCCGTACGAAAACGGAGGAAAAAGGAATTGCGACCGAGAATACCGCCACAAATATGCCGATACTGCTGACGACGCCGAATGTGGGAACCGCGAAATAGGAAATCACGGAAAACATCAGGGCGGCAACCGCCGCAACCGCAAAAGCGATCACATTCAGGTTGTCCTCTTCTTCGGCGCGACTGCGGGCAAAGAATCCTTCGGCAAATCCCGCCCGACGCGTCTCGGACAGCAACGCGTTTCCGTCGTCAATGATACCGCGAAGCGCTGCGCTTTCGTCACGGAAGCCGGAAAGCGCCGCCGATACGGACACCGTTTTCCGCGCTGTGGAAGACACGACTTCAAACGTCATGTAATCGTCATTCAGGCGGATAAAATCGAAAACGGCGGCCAACAGGAAATAGAAGGCGGTGCAGAATGAAAACATTCGTGCGTCCGTAGCGGTGATATAAAGAATCACATCATAGATTACCGTGGGAATAAACAAAAATATTGCGTACGCTTCTGTACCGAAGCGCTTTTTCTTCAGCGAGGATATACCGCGCAGGAACTGCGGATACGAAAGCAGGGCAATCCAGAGCAGGATCTGCAGATTCAGAAGCACCGGCAGTCCGCGGATACCGAAATCATTGACGAAAAACGGTATCTGCCAACCGAACAGATAAACATTTTCGCTGACAAGAAGCAGTGTCGAAAAGAAAGAAACCAATATCAGACGGAATCTGGACAGGCGGAGTTGCGTACGGAATCCGTCGGCAATATCCGTGTTCTGATTGTAAGACACATACTCCCGGTTCCCCTGTCCCGTCGCCATTTCCTCGCCGATGGAGCGGTCGCTGATGATATAATCGTCATCGTTGAAAGGTTCGGGCGACGCGATCTCCTCGGGAATTTCCGGTTCGTCCGTAATTTCTTCGCGCACCGTTTCCAGATCGGCAAAATCGCCGTTCTCCGTGCGGTCATGCGCCGTATTGTTACCGAAAAGGGACACAGACGGCGTTTCCGCCGGCGTCGATCCGATGTCCGGTATCTCACGAACGATCCCCTCTTCTTTATCGGTATCGCGGGCATTGTCTTCCGTTGTCGGTTGCGCCTCCCGAATCACCGCATCGTTATCCGGAGCCGCCCCGGATTTTTTCTCTTCCGCATCTTCCGCACGCGCAAACGTTTTCGGTTCTGCGGGCGTGTCGGTTTCAAATACAGGCGACGGGCGCGGCTGTGCCTTGACAGGGGGCGGCGCGACCGTTTTATTCTCTTCGGGAACAGACGGTTTTTCCGCAGTTTCCGTTTCCGTAACGCTACCGGTATCACCGCTAAAGTCCCCGTTCCCGTCGTCGTCGCCGACGCCGTAGCGATATTCATCGCGTAAACGGCGCAGAACCGCCAAACGCTCATCAAGGGACGTTGTATTATAAGCGTCTTTTGCGTCGGGGGCGGCAGGCTCCGGCTCGCGGAACGATATGGTCTCCCGGCGCGCAAACGACGTATCTATCGGCGGTGCGTCCGCAGTTATACGCTCATTCACCATATGTACGATCTTCGGCGCCGTGTCGTTTTCGCGCGGTTCCTCTTTTCCGGGAAGATGCGCGTCGTTCGACAACACGGGGTGAACGATGTCTTTTTCCCCCGCATACACCGATGAATCGGGCGTACGGTTTTCAGGATCGGACTTTGCAAAAACCGATACCGCGGGGCTTTCCGTCCTATCGGTGCTGTCGGCTTCTTCGGCATTGTCCGCCGCCGCTCTTCCGGATTTTCCGCTTTCGTCCGGGAACGCGGTCGCGGCCGTCTCCGGCGCTTTGGTTTCTTCGTAAGCTGCGTCCTGCGCGGGAGATTCCGCTTCCTCTTCTTCCGGTAACGACGTTTCCTTTACGTCGGGCGCGGAAATATCGGTCTTTACGGGTTCTTCCGTCTCAGTCGTATTTTCCGTAAAATCATCCGCCGTACTCCGGAAATCGGCCTCGTTTTGCGGATCGGCCGTTTTTTCTTCCGTCGGCGCCGTATCAAAACTGGCCCGCAACTGATCCAGAATATTCTGTATCGCGTCCGGCTTTGGCATTTGCGGACGTTTTTCGGGCACCTTTTCCGGCTCCCTATCTTTTTCGTCTTCGGGTCTCATAAGATACCTCCGAATCAAGATTGATTTTTCTTGCCTTGTCTCTGACGCGCCGCTTCACACAGCAAAACAGCCGCCGCCGCGGAGACGTTCATGGAATTCACTTTTCCGTAAAGCGGAATGGAAACCACAAAGTCGCATGCTTCCTTCAGCGGTTTACGGATGCCGAACCCCTCGCTTCCGAGAACAAGCGCCGCTTTACCGCAAAGATCGGTTTCATAATACGGCTTTCCTCCCATATCCGCGGCATATATCCAGAAGCCGCGCGCCTTCAGGTCTTCGACCGCCGCGGTCAGGCTGGCACATTTGGCAATGAGCATATGTTCGATAGCCCCGGCGGAAGCCTTTGCCACTACGGTCGTAAGTCCCGCGGCACGCCGTTTGGGAATGATGACCCCATGTGCGCCGGCACATTCCGCGCTACGCAGGATAGCGCCGAGATTGTGAGGATCTTCAATGCTGTCAAGAATCACAATAAAGGGATCTTCGCCGCGCGACTGTGCAAGTTCCAGCATTTCCTCCACCGTATTGTAATCGCGTTCCGCCGCAATGGCAACAACGCCCTGATGCCGCGTTCCGCCGGACATTTCGTCAAGTTTTTTTCGATCGGCTTCCAGAACGGGAATTCCGCGCTGTAAAGCCTCGGCCACAAGAACGCTGATAGATCCTTCGCGGTCGCCGCGTGCCGTATAAATTTTATCAATATCCCGACCGCTTGCCAAAAGTTCCTTCACTGCATTGCGGCCGACCGTCATGTTTTCATTCAGAACAGCGTCCTCCGCATCGTCGGCGGCGACGTTCTGACGGAAAGCATGTTTTTCACCGTGAAAGGCGTTTTTCTTACGGTAATCGTTTTTATCCTGCTTCATTATCTTCTCCGAAAATTTAGAAATCTCTATACTTATACAAAATACAGTATATCATATATTTTCCCGTAAAGCAAGCATATTCGTCAATTTTCTTTTACGGAAAAAGGGCAAGGCGAAAGCGCCTTGCCCTTTTTCCTGCCGCTCGGGAAGCCGGATTATTTCGTATAATCCTCTTTATAATCGTCCAGTTCCTGCTTCAGGCCCGTTTTGCTCTTGAAAGAGAGAATAAAACTGCGTCTTTGCTTAATCTTTTCCGCGCGGTTCTTTATAGACAGTTTCAGTTCCTCATAACGGACAACAATCGCATGTTCTTTCGCCCACTCACGTATTCTCGAAACAACATGGAAAGAGTAAAATATGTCTATAACCATCACACCAAAATACATTCCGAGGAAAAATGAGTACATAATGTTCGCATTTATCCATTCCACAGCGGACACGATTGCGGAATGTAAGAAAAGGTAATAAAAAGCGCCAGCCGCGCCCCATATAAGGGTAAATAAAGGACATATAATGCCTTTGATATTCCCCCACCGCTTGGAGTAATCCCAAAGCTGTACATTCATGCCTTTTATGAACACAAGGCCGGTAAAGTATTCTATCAGCGTCATAACCGCCGTGATAAACAGAATCACAAAAATCGTGCGGAAGACCGGTGACGGTATAAAACTGTAATCCAAAGAACAAATAATATAAAGGAACAGAACGCCGCAACCGTAAAGCGGCAGATTCGGACCCACAAGAAATCCCGGGTTGATCCACTTCTTATGAACAACACGGCGAAAAATCAGCTCGGTGATCCAACCGAGAGTCCCGCCCACAATATATATCAGGCACAAATTGATAAACGTCTGCATAAATTCACACCATAACCTGTATTTTTTATTTCGTGATCATAAACACGGTTGACAATGACACCCGTTTGCATTATAATATGTATGTCGAAAAAACGGAAGCACAAGCGTCACCGCCGTGTTAAAATCAACACATATCTGCAAGAACTGTCAAAAAACGCGCATGATTTTATTTTAAAACGGATAATACACAATTATTATCCGTTATATAGATGGTTTTATACCGTTGCCGCTTGTCGTTCCCGGCGAATTAACAGGAGATAAACCGTGAAAACCACCACTTTTTCACAGCAGACAGCCACCATACATATGACGGTCAATGACGACAGCGCCTTTTTGTCCCCTTATGCCGAAACAGGGCGTCCCGTCATTGCCACCGAAGTTGCGGATTTTCTTGAAAACAGCGCCAATGCGTACCGTCCGGGGGAAAAACTTCATCTGCAAATAAAAAGCACATGCATTGACGACGAAGAAAAACCGCGGTATACGCAGGCGATCGCCAATTATTTTTCACTCGAACTGGAAGAAACCAATCGTAATCTGAAACGAAAAACCGTTGTATCCGTCATCTTCACTCTCATCGGCATCCTTGCGCTTGCCTTCATGTTCGTTTGCGGGAAGCGTGAGTTGAACGACCTGTGGATCGAATGTATCGACATCTTCGCATGGGTTTTTCTCTGGGAAGCGGTCGATCAGTTTTTCATTGAACGCAGTGCGCTTCTTATGCGCCGCAAGCGACTGAAAAATTTCACGGAAATGAAAATCACCTATTGCTGAACGCACTGTTCACAAGTCCGGTATTTTGCCGATAGCGCCTATAGACAAAAAAGAGTTCAGATATCTGAACTCTTTTTTGCATGCGTGCCGGAAAACGGCGGTTTTCCGGCATATCCGGCGCAAAGCGCCCCCAAACGCATACCGTCAACGCGGGAGAATCAGTTGTTCTCGCCTCTTCTTGCGGCGTAGCAAGCGCTGCAGTATACAGCCTTGCCTTCGGTCGGGTTGAACGGAACTTTGCAAGGAGCACCGCAATCGGCGCAAACAGCATCAAACATCTCTCTCTGACCTTTGATGGCAGTTTTTCTTGCGGCACGGCATTCTTTGCACTTCTTAGGCTCGTTCTGGAAGCCCTTTTCGGCATAGAATTCCTGCTCGCCTGCGGTGAATACGAAATCCTTGCCGCATTCCTTGCACTTTAAAGTCTTGTCCTGGTACATGTGTTTTCCCTCTCTTAGATAGGTAAGTTATTTTTGCCCTTGGACGGATTTCAACCGACGCCTTTGATACCAACGCTCTCCCTTAAGCTACCTGGGCATATAGAACTTCGTGTTACCGAAGTATGTTTTTTAATTTGGCAATGCCGCGCTGCAACGCATTTTCAACCGACTTCCGCGTTTTGCCGAGTGCCGTTGCAATTTCAGCCGCGGAAAGACCGGCCATATATTGACGGAACACGCACAGTTCAAAGTCGGAAAGCGCCGCTTCTATTTGCCGTATACGCGCTTCTTCATCTTCACGGTCGATCATACGGTTCAGTGCCGTGTCTCCGTTTTCCGCCGCGCTTTCGGAAAAATATCCGCTTTCCGTAAGTTCGTCAAGCGAACAGATATGATTCAACTTGTTTCCGGCGCGCATATGCGAAACCAACGCGTTATGAATACAGATTTTCGCATACAGACCGAAAGTGACGTCCTGACCCGCGCGGAACGAGCAGGCTGCATGATAAAGCGCGAGACGCGCTTCCTGCATAAGATCATCACGAAGCGAACGGTCTCCTTTCGATACCGAAGCAACCTGTGCTTCAATCAACGGCATATATTCCTCGCACAATGCGGAAAACGACATGCCGTCGCCTTCCTTTGTCCGCTTTAGCAAAGTATTCAGCGCTTTCGCATCCATCATACGCCACCGTCAATGCCGAGACCTTCTCATCGGATAATCATTTTACCTAATTATAATCCAAAATTCCGGCCTTTGTCAATAGGCTTTTTAAAAAAATTTAACATATTTTTTGACGAAAATGTTTTTTACATGCAAATTACATGATCGCGGGAGCCGAAAAAACGAGAGCGGCACGATCCCGCAATCATGTAAATTCATGAATTTTCCTTTATCCGGTAACCCGAATCTTAAGCGTTGACAGAACCTGTTCGCTGTCGCGCCCTAACATGAGTTCAAACTCGCCGGGTTCCACCACATAGGTCTTTTCGGGATAATAGCCGAGCGCGTCCTTTGTCACCTGTATGGAGAGCGTTTTCTTTTCACCCGGTTTCAGTTCCGTTTTCACAAATCCTTTGAGTTCCATGTCGGGTCGCGTTTTCCGCGCCACCATATCCCGAACGTATAGTTGCGCCACTTCCGTTCCTGTAAAGTTCCCCGTATTTTCAAGTGTAAACGTTACCGTAAACGCTTTTCCGGCGTCAAGATCGGCGAGCGACAGGACGTTGCGGTCAACGGATATATCGCTGTAAGAAAACGTCGTATACGACAGGCCGTAACCGAAAGGATAAAGCGGCGTCGGCAATTCATCACGATACTCCCGATAATGATACTGCGCTTTCGGATGATTATAATAAGTCGGAATCTGTCCCGTAGAACGAAGCATGGAAACGGGAAGCCGTCCGCTCGGATTATACTCTCCCGCAAGAATCGCCGCGGCGGCATCGGTGCCGCGCGTGCCGGGATGCCATGCGTACAGAATAGCGTCGGCATACGGCGCAACCTCGGCGAGCGAAAGCGGGCGCCCCGCAAACACCACAAGGATCACTTTCTTGGCAATTTTACGCATCTGACGTACAAGTTCGCGCTGAGGCGCAGACAGTTCCACAGAAGCCATGCTGTTCGCCTCGCCGGAAACGCGCCAGCTCTCGCCGACAGCCAGTACCGCGTAATCCGCATTGTGCCGCGCCATGAAATACCCGTAATCGTCAAGCGGTGAAGAAACCACGTTATCGCCGAAAGTCTCTTTCATGCACGCGGAAAAGGGGTGGACTTTTTCGTCCGTAGCGCCGGGGCACCAGTTACCGAGCACGGTGCGCGTGTCGTCCGCGAACGGACCGCCGACATAAATACGGCTTCCCTTCTTAAGCGGCAAAACATTGTCTTCGTTTTTCAGAAGCACCATGCATTGCTTTGCGATTTCCAAGGAAAAATCCATATCTTCCTTACGATATATATCCAATTCACCGAGGTGAAGCGACGGCTTTTCAAAAAGACCGGAGCGCATCTTGACACGCAGAATGTTGGCCACCGCCTCGTCGATCAAAGAAATATCCACGTCGCCGTCGCGGACAAGATTTTCCATTTTTTCCTCGTACGCCGTGGACACCATCTCCATGTCAATGCCCGCGTGTATAGCGCGTAAAGCGGCTTCGCGCTTATCGCCCGCCGATCCTTTGGCAATCTGGTTGCAGATACTGCCCCAATCGCTGACGACAAAACCGTCAAATCCCCATTCTTTACGCAAAACTTCACGGAACAGATACTCTGAAAATACGCAGGGTTCCCCGCCAATATCCGCAAAATTGTTCATAAAGGTCCCGATTCCGGCGTCAACAGCTGCGCGGAACGCGGGAAAATACATGTTTCGCAGAGTATAATCGGTGATTTCCGACTTATTGTAGTCCCGGCCGCCCTCTGCCGCGCCGTATCCGACAAAATGCTTTGCGCAGGCTACGATTTTATCGTCGGCAGACATATCGTCTCCCTGAATTCCCTCCACGCTGGCCTTTCCGAACAAAGCGGAAAGATAGGGATCCTCTCCGAACGATTCGATCATGCGCCCCCAGCGCGGGTCGCGCGCAAGGTCAAGCATCGGCGCATATGTCCACTGAATACCGCTGCGAGAGGCCTCGGCGGCCATGCGCGACGCCGCCTCCCGGACAAGTCCCGCGTCAAATGTTGCGGCCTGCGCGAGCGGTATGGGAAAAATCGTGCGATAGCCGTGTATCACATCTTTGCCGAACAGAACGGGAATACCGATTCTGCTCTGACAGGCGGCATTCTGCACCGCCGTCATGGCGTCGCGGTCAATATCGGTTCCGGTTGTGTTTCCGGCGAACGCCGACGCCGTGAGAACCACGGAACCGAGCCGCCCTTCCTTTGCCAACGCCACCGCCTGATCTGCGTTTGCCGCCGTCAGATTCATCTGGCGAAGCTGACCGAGTTTTTCGGCAAATGTCATGCGTGCGAGGAGCTCTTTTATCCTTTTTTCCGTTTCACGGTTGTTTTTCATTTGTCTTTTCCTTTTCGATAAATAAAAAGTTTCAGGGATTTTTGCCATCAACTGAGAAGATAGTCCACTTCTCCGGATAGCACGGCATAAATGCCGCGGTATGCCGATGTAGGATTCTTTTCAAAATTTCTTTTGAATTTTGCCGCCTCTTCTTTTGTGGATACGGCGGTCTCGGTACGGCACAGCACTCCGGTCGGCGAAACAAGCTCGCATATAACGGTGTATTTACCGTCCTCGCGCGGAAGGATCTCGGTTGTTGCTTTCAGGCCTTTGGAACGTAAAGACAAAAGACGCATTGTCGTTCTGCGGCTTTTTTCACGTATGGATTCCAGAAGATCACTTTGCAGTTCCGAGGCCACCATGCGCCCCGTATCCGAAATCTCGTAATAAACCTTTCCGTTTTCTTCCTTTTTAAGAATATGTCCGCGGTCGCAAAGTTCGGAAAAAGCCTCGGCAAAGTCGAACGAACCGACATAGCCGTTTTCGGCCATTACGTCCGCGATCGTGGGATAATCCAGCGGCTCGTTGATTTCATTCAGAAGAAACAGAATAAATATCTTGATATCGGTTCTGTCGTTCATGGAACCGTCTTTCATCTTCATTTTGTCTCCTTTCGGAAAAAAAGCAGGGATTCCTCCGTTGCCGGTCGGCAAACACGGAGGCTTCCCTGCCGTTCCGTTTGTTTATTTTTTATCGTCGCCCTGATTTGCAAGATTCTTGTAATTCTTGATTGCCGCACGATTCAGATTGAAGCAACCGTTCGGCGACACGGTGATCCCCGTCACCGCGGGGTTGATGCAGGCAAAATTCTGGTTGAACATGATCGGAATGATCGGCATAGCGTCATCTTCGACATTCTGGCTGAGCAGAATGGCCTCGGCTTCATGGAGAAGCGTCGCACGGGTGGCGGCGTCCGTGGCTTTGAATGCCGCGTCGATTTTGGCGTCATAAGCGGCATTTTTGAAGCCGCAGGACGAGGTCTTGAATTCGTAACTGATAACGGTTTTGCCGTCCGTTGTCGTTACCAGCGCGGTATCAATACCGTTACCGCAATACTGCGTCGAAAATCCGGCCAGCGCCGTAAACGCGTCAGTGGACATCATCTGATAATCCATGGCGATCATGTCATACTGTTTCGGGTTCTTGCGTTCGCTGTCATCATACGAATAATAATACATGGCGCCGTCCTGATCGGTATAGGCAAGAGAAAGCGCGTCGTCCATCATTGTCGTATTTTTCGGATCCGTACCGACGACATCCTTGAGCTGATCGTTGAAATATGTGTAGGAAAGATATACAATGTTGAGTTCGATGGTACCGGAAAGTGCGTCCCGCACGATCTCTGCAATAGCGGCGTCCTCTTCGCTGTCGCGGCAAAGAAGAGTCAGCGTCGCTTTACCGGCTCTGTTTTTCGGATACTCGGTACCGGCCGCGTCAAGTTCGCTGATCGCCGCGGTAATCATGCTTCTTGCTTCCGTAAACGCGGTGTCGGACGAAAGAAGCGTTGCGGTAGCGTCCGCCGTTGCGCGAAAGCCTGCCTTGGCGCTGTTGTCGTTATACACGCCAGGAGAGACAAGGCCTGTGGCCGCTTTGCCGAATGTGACGGCTTCCACTACCGCCGCACGGTCGATCATTTTGGAGATACCGATACGCACGCGGGCGTCTTTCACAAGCGGAGATGCCGGATTTTTCAGATTGAAAACATAGGAATAAGTCGACAGCATGTCGGCAACTTTAAGGTTCGGATTGTTCTTGATCGCGGCGCGCTGTTCCAGCGTCATTTCGCCGAGATAGAAGATCGTGTCGCTGTAGGCCTTCGTCAGACCGTTCATGAAACTCTCATAAGCAACATCCAATTTATCCGTCTGGTTCACACGGAGAGACGCACTGCCGACGCTGTCGGTGGCGGTTACCCAGTCGGTGGAAATCGTTTCGGAAAGAACATACTTTGTAAGGTCAATCTTCTTGGCTTCCGCCGGAACGCGGTAATAATTGTTACGTCCGATGGTGAAGTAGCCGACGTTATAGTCAAGCGTTTTAATCGCGAAAGGACCGCTTGTTTTGATCGTCGCCGTACGCTTCGACCAGTATTCGGGAGCGGATTTCACGCAGTCTTCGTCAAGCGCCGTCACCGCCACGGAAGTAAGGTTACGGAGGAATGTGTCAATATCCGCACCCTCGCGCAGCGTCACAACCACTTTGCGGGAGTCATGAACGTCGACCTCCACGCCGATGTCGTTCGGTCCGACAGGTTTCCCGTTCACAAGCATGCTTTCTTTACATTCGTATGCATTTTCAATATCATAAAGCAGTGTGGCCGCCGGCGTAGAAAAATCGCAGGCAAGAATCCGTTCCCACGCGTATACGACGTCATAGCCGTCGATCGCGGTGTTGTCACTCCAACAGGTATTGCGAAGCGTCATTGACAGCTGGCGCGTCTCTTTATTATAGGAATATTTTTCCACAAGCCCGCCGATGATCTTGCCGTTTTTGTCATAAGTAAAGAGTGGCTCATAGATCAGATTCATAACTTTTACGGCGTCATCATTATTGATGTTGGCCGCCGGATCAAAGTCATACAGATTCCCGACGAAATAGGCCGAAAACTGCTGATCCCCTGCGTTATTTGAGCAGGAAACCATAGCCGACGCCAAGGAAAGAACCAATGTCGCGGCAAGAATAAGGGAGAGAATACGTTTCATAAATGCGGGTCCTCCAAAAATTTTACCTGTATCGGGCGGATATATTTATATAGATAAAGATATTATAACAACTATTTCGGCGAATTGCAATAAAAAACTGATACGTTTTCTATCGTTTCGGAGCCTTGCACAATTCAAAGCAGCCATATTTAAGCATAATACACAAAATTCGGAGAAGAATTTATGAATAACCGTTATAGGGTCGGGGAAACTGTACATAACGGCCACCGTATGGCGTCCGAAATCCGTCAAAAGGAGATTCCCCATGTCCTGTATTCCGCGCACCGACCTTGCCGCGGAGCGGCGTCGCGCCGACCTGACGCTCCCCGGAACAGAGAATAAAAAAGAGACCTTCGGCAACATTGAAGAAGAAACGCTTTTTATAAAAGATGACGAGGCGGCCGCCGCAATAGGCAAGCCGATCGGCACCTACACAACGTTATCGTTTCCCGCTCTTTCGCAATGCGACGGCGGTGAAAAAGAAGTGCTGACCGAACGCCTCTCCGCCGTACTTGCCGCAATGGTCTCCCGCCTGACCGACAAACGCGATCCCGCGGAAATGACGCTTCTTATCGTCGGCCTCGGCAACCGCTCCGTTACGGCAGATGCCGTCGGCGTTCTGACGGGAGAAAAAATACGTGCCACCGCTCATATTAAAGAGGAAGAACCCGCGCTTTTCGGAAAACTCGGCTGTGCCGCTCTTTCGGTTCTTTTGCCGGGGGTTCTTTCGCAAAGCGGCATCGAGGCCTCCGACCGTATCCGGGCGCTGATTCCCCTTCTTTCGCCGGACGCGGTCATTGTCTTTGACGCTCTTGCGGCGCGTTCGTTCCGGCGCGTCGGGCGCACATTCCAGATTGCCGACACCGGCATAGAACCGGGAAGCGGCATCGGCAACAGGAGAAAAGCCGTCACAAAAGAAACGCTCGGCGTCCCCGTTATTGCGATAGGTATGCCCACCATCACGGATACCGCCACGCTTGTCCGCGATATTCTGTCTTCGCTCCCCGAAAACACACTGTCGCCGGAAACCGAAAAAACGATAAAAGACGAAGAGGGGAGTTATGTAACGCCGGGCGAATGCGACCTTATCGCCGAGGCGCTGTCTTCCATTGCCTCCGAAGCGGTAAACCGCACATTCGGCCTTTGCCTCTGAAAATTGCTCCGGTCGTCATAACCGCGGAACACGCCGCATAGAATGTAACAAAAAACTTCTGCGACCGGAGGAGAATCATGGCAAGCGATAAAAACATCTATCGGGATATCGCCAAGCGTACAAACGGGGACATCTATATCGGCGTCGTCGGACCGGTACGCACCGGCAAATCCACCTTTATCAAAAAATTCATGGAGGTCGCCGTTCTGCCCGCCATCCGCGACGAATATGACAGACAGCGCGCCGTCGACGAAACGCCGCAGTCGGCCTCCGGAAAAACCGTCACCACCACCGAACCGAAGTTCGTACCGGACGAGGCCGTCACCGTTTCGCTTGACGGCAGTACCGTCATGCGCGTCCGCCTTGTCGATTGCGTGGGCTATATTGTCCCCGGCGCGCTCGGCACGACGGAAAACGACGCGCCGCGCATGGTACATACACCGTGGGCGGAGGAACCTCTTCCCTTTGCCGAAGCCGCCGAGATCGGCACGCGGAAAGTTATCCGCGAACACTCGACGATCGGTATTCTCGTCACCACCGACGGCACCATCGGCGAAATTCCGCGTTCCGATTATGAAGAAGCGGAAGCCCGTGTGGCCGCCGAATTATCCGCGGCCGAAAAGCCGTATGCCATCATTCTGAATTCCGCGCACCCGGAAAACGAAAGCGCCGTCAGTCTCGCCTATGAACTGGAGCATAAATACGGCGCGCCCGTCGCACTGGTCAATTGCACGGAACTGAATTCCGATGATATCGGCGAAATTTTCGGAATGCTTCTCCGCGAATTTCCGATCACCGAACTCCGCTTTGACCTGCCCGTCTGGACGCGAACGCTGGAAAAAGGTCACTGGCTACGGGAATCTCTGCTGAATTCGATCGGCGAGATCAGCGACAACATCCGTAAAATGGGAGATCTGCAAAATGCCCTTCTCCTGGCGGGCAGTAACGACTGCATCGAAAAATGGGAACTTTCCGAAGCCGCCGCAGACACCGGCATTGCCACCGTCAATGTCGTCCCGAAAGCCGATCTCTATTATCGGATCATCAGCGAACTGACCGGCCTTGACGTAAAGGACGACGCGGCTCTTGTCTCGCTTCTTCTTTCCCTCTCGCGCACGAAGAAAGCCTATGACAAAATCTGCGACGCGCTGAACGACGCCGAAGAAAAGGGTTACGGTATCGTCATGCCGTCCCCCGGCGACCTTTCCCTCTCCGAACCGGAGATTGTCAAGCAGGCCGGCGGATACGGTGTGAAACTGCATGCGTCCGCAAAATCCATTCATATGATCCGCGCCAATATCGAAACCGAAATCAGTCCTATGGTCGGCAGCGAACAGCAATCGGAAGAACTCGTGAAATACATGCTCTCCGAATTTGAAGAAAATCCCGATGAACTCTGGAATTCCAACATGTTCGGAAAGAGTCTGTACGAACTGGTGAACGAGGGACTGCATACAAAACTGGAACATATGCCGGAGGACGCGCGCCAACGTCTTTCCGAAACGCTCGAACGCATTATCAACGAAGGCTCGAACGGCCTTATCTGCATACTGCTTTAAAAAAATCGGGGTGTCTTCTTATGACACCCCGATTTCTCATATTGTCTCTTCCCGGAAGCGAAAATCCGCCTGTGACGCCAGAATTCTTTTGGCACTGCCGATCCCCAGACGACAGCCGACGGCGGAACGGTAAGCGTGCGACGTAAGAAGTATGCTTCCGTCCTCTCCGTAAAGATAGAACCGGTATAGCGTTTCTTCTTTTTTCACAACGAACCGCGGACAGCCGTCCCTCGCCGTTTCGGCGGCGCTCGCCGCGGACGAAAGGAATGACGCCGCGTCGGAATACGGCACCGATTCCGGCACCTCGCTTTCCGCAATGAAAAAGCCGTTTGCGGCGCATAGCCACAGGTAACGCTTTTTGCCTGTAATCCGTACTTTGAAACAGGCGCTCCGTTTTTTCTTCCGGCGGGTAGCCGCGTCTTCTTCATCGGTAAAAGCGCTTGCTTTTTCCGTGAATTCCCGTGCACCGTCCGGAACAGGGGGCGCGTCGTCCGTTTCCCTGTCGGGCACCGTCTGCACCTCGTCGGACGGCGGTACCTCCTCCGGCGCCGTACCGGAATCATATTCCGGCGGAGCGTCCGGGTATCTGTCGTTTTCCCAATGAATATGTTCCGTGTGCTCCGGATAATCCGTATGAACGCCGTCGTCCGCATTTTCCGTATTGTCGCAAACGCCGCCGCAAAGACATTCTCCCGCACACATACAGCCCGTGCAACGCGTGACGGGCTCCGTATCGTCCTTTTCTTTCTGCTCCTTTGCCGCCCGTAAGAGGCGCCGTTTTAACCAAAAAAACATAGCATCTCTCCTCAACCGTTCTGCTAACGGTATATGCAAAAGCAAGGAGAGATGTGTCGTTTATCCGTGTGATTTCAGGATTTCCTGCAATTTCTCAATAAAAAGAGGCTCGGTTTCGGCAAGCGGTTTATCGTTCATAAAAATATAATCGTACCGATAATTTTCCACGCGATCGTCCGAACGGTTTCCGTAACCGTTGCGCTGACGCGCCGCGAACCGTTCGCCGCCCCGGATCAGCAACGTAACGGCTTTGCCGTCCGTCGCCTTGACGAATTTATGTATTTCTTCGCCTTCACGGATATGGACAAACAGAATATCGTTGTCGCTCGCAAGAAATTCATGATAGCGCTCGACGGTCCACCGCGTGGGATAATCGTTATACCGCACGGTCAGTCTTTTGAGATCCGAAAGAAACCGGCGCGCACGGTCGTTTTTCTCGCCGCGCCAACCGCATACGGCCGCAATTTCCTTAATGGGCGTAATGGAAGAAATATTGGCAACGCGGAAGTGCTTGGCCGCCATGGCGCAAAGGGTGTCCTTCCCGACGCCGCCCGCACCGTTGATCACAATGACGCATTTTTCCATATAAGTACCTCCGAGTTGATTCCGGGATTATTATACACTGCGCGCCGCACTTTTGTCAAGAACGAAAAAACATACCCCTTTACAAACGCCGTACTATCGTTTATAATATGCTTGAAAAACATTTCGGAAAAGAGGAATTCTCATGAAAATCACACCTTTCGGTTGCCTTCCGTCGGGAGAAACCGTCTCCGCATATACTCTGGAAAACGGGCATATAGCCGTCACCGTTCTCGATTTCGGCGGCATTGTTCAGCGTTTCGTTGTGGACGGCACCGACATTGTTGCCGGATTTGATACCCTGCAGGGCTACCTCGCCGACGACTCCTATCAGGGCGCCGTCATAGGCCGCTATGCCAACCGTATCCGCGGCGGCAGTTTCGTCATCGACGGAAAAACCTGTTCCCTTTATAAGAACGAAAACGGAAAAACGCATCTTCACGGCGGCCGGATCGGATTCAGCCGCCGCATGTTCCGTGCCGAGCCGATCGGCGACACGGCGCTTAAACTTTCGCTTTTTGATGAAGACGGAAACGAAGGATATCCCGGCAATCTCCGTCTTACCGTTACCTACGCGCTTGACGGCGACGATTTTTCGATCCACTATCTGGCGGTTTCGGATAAAAACACCGTCCTGAACCTGACGAACCATTCTTATTTCAACCTGAACGGCTATCAGAACAGCGACATTCTTTCCCATACCGTCACCATTGACGCCAACGCCGTCACCGAAGTGGACGACGATCTTCTCCCCACCGGGCGCAATATTCCCGTCGAAAATACCGTATTCGATTTGAGAACGCCCACGCTTCTCGGTTCGCGCGTCGGCAAAGACTTCGGCGGTTATGACCACAACTTCATTCTGAACCGTAAAAAGGAAAAGGTCTTCGGCGACAAAACGCTGTTTTTTGCCGCGCGCGTCACGGCCGATCGCCTTGCGATGGAGGTCTATACCGATCAGCCGGACTGCCAGCTTTATATCGGCAACGCATTGACGGGCGAACCGCCCATGAAAGGCGGCGCGCGTAAAGAGCCGCACCGTACTTTCTGCCTTGAAACGCAGATAGCCCCCGACGGTCCGCATTTCGGGCGCGGTTTTCTTTCCGCAAACGAAACGTATGACACCACGACCGTTTTCCGCGTAACAAAGAAGTAATGACGTAAAACCGCGCCGCCGTGACGTCACGGCGGCGCGGCTCTTTTGTTTCCCGGAATACATGTTTGCCGGCGATACGCACAACGGCAGACGTTTCCCGCTCTGTTCGGAAATGTTTCTGAAATTTCTTTCTGTTTTCCCCTTTATTTTCAAAAAAGGTATTGACAAAAGTTCCGTCCTTTGCTATAATATCGTTGTTTTCGGGGTTTCCCCTCTGCGACATGTACCCGTAGCTCAGTAGGATAGAGCAACTGCCTTCTAAGCAGTAGGTCGAGGGTTCGAATCCCCCCGGGTACGCCATTTATGGTGGATGTAGCTCAGTTGGTTAGAGCGCCAGGTTGTGGCCCTGGAGGTCGTGGGTTCGACCCCCATCATTCACCCCAGTTTAAAGCACCGCTTTTGGCGGTGCTTTTCTTTTGTTCCCGTGCCCGGTCATAGGGTCTTGCACGATTTTCGCCGCGGCAGAGGGCGGTCGGGCATAACCCGACCGTTTCCCATGCCGGCAACCGTTCCGTCATACAAAAACGATTCCCCTGCCAGCCGAAAATAACTTTCCTGCTATGCCGTACAGAACGAATTTTTCTCCCGCCAATCCCGCTGATAACGTGGTAAAATGTCAATAAAAGTTGTCATTATATGTTTTTCAATGCGTCATAATTGACGCCGATTGCAATAAAAAAAGGCGGGTACAGCCGTGGCTGTACCCGCTCTTTTTCCGACCTTTATTCCTTTTCAATCGGCGTTTTTGCCACATCCGTAAGAGATGTTACAAGACCTGCCGCTCCCTGAATATCGGAGGGAATAATGATTTTTGTCGCCTTGCCGTCCGCCGCTTTGGCGAAAGCCTCCAGACTCTTGATACGGAGAACGCTTTCCGTCGGCGCCGCCTCATTCAGCATCTTCAGACCGGCGGCCGTCGCTTCCTGAACTTTGACGATAGCCTCCGCTTCGCCTTCCGCCTCACGGATCTTGGATTCCCGAATGGCCTCCGCATGAAGGATCGCCGCTTGTTTCTGCGCCTCAGCCTCCAGAATCATGGACTGTTTGCGGCCCTCTGCCACAAGGATCGTACTGTTTTTCTCGCCCTCGGCGCGCAGAATGGATTCACGCCGCTCGCGTTCCGCTTTCATTTGCTTTTCCATTGCGTCCTGAATTTCTTTCGGCGGAATAATATTTTTCAGTTCGACGCGCGTCACCTTGATGCCCCACGGGTCGGTCGCTTCATCAAGAATCGCGCGCATACGCGTGTTGATCACGTCACGCGACGTCAGCGTGTTGTCCAGATCCAATTCGCCGATAATATTCCGCAAAGTCGTCGCCGTCAGGTTTTCAATGGCGAACATCGGATTGGCCACGCCGTAAGCATACAGTTTACAGTCGGTGATCTGGTAAAACACGACCGTATCAATTTGCATACGTACGTTATCTTTCGTGATTACCGATTGCGGTTGAAAATCGGCCACCTGTTCCATCAAAGGCACGCGGCGCGCAATTTTCTGGAAAAACGGTACTTTGATATGAAGTCCCGTCCGCCATGTTTCGCTGTATTTGCCGAGCCATTCAATGACAAAAGCGTTTGCCTGCGGCACAATATGAACGCATGTCAGAGCGAACACGACAAGCAGAACCGCCAACGCGATAATGACGATGATTCCCGCGGTGTTCATGGAAAAAAGAATTGTTTTCATATCCATTGTTCTCCTTTTTATAAATTATAGAATAATGATTTCTTAAACAGAAATATCCCTGGTTGATTCGCCAACATGATTCCGCCGTTTATGTGCGAAAAATGATGCACCGTGTGCGAAAATCCGGCAACAGAAGGTCGGCGTTTTTCATTATCATCATACGGCAGATCATCTCCGATTCATACTTACAGCCGGAAAAATTATTTTTCCGCTTCCGATACGATCAGTTTCACGCCTTCCACGGCACGGATAAGCACCACGTCGCCGACAACGAACTGCTTTTCTTCGTTCATGGAGCGCGCCGCCCAATACATACCGTTGATTTTCACCTGTCCGCAACCGCCGAGGTTGTCAATCGGTTCGGTAACGATTCCCTTTTCTCCGATGATGGCGTCTATGTTGGTTTTAAATTCTTTTTTCTTTCCGAACACCTTGTCAAGAAGAGGGCGCATACCGAAAAGGCAGGCGACCGCCACAACGAAAAACACGGCGATCTGTGCCGGAATCGGTATGCGGAAAGCGGCCAGTATCAAGGCGATAAGCGCCGCCGGCGCAAACCAGATGGAGACCATCCCCGGAACCAGTATCTCCACGATAATGGCAATGAAAAAGACGGCAATCCAAATATAAATCATAAGTTCCATAAAAAATCCTTTCCCAATTGAATCGGCAATGTATTTTGTCTGTGTCGTATGTCAACGCATACGAAAATGATACGATAACGCAGAGATTTTATACAGGTCGCCTTCCCGTATCACGCTGACATACATTTCCCGCATGTCGTTTCCCACAATGTCGCGGCGAAGCGTCCCGTCGTTGTCTTTGATTTTATAAGTGACCGCGAAAGAAGCTGTGCCGTTTTCCTCGGAATACGCGCGTAACGCGATCGTTGTTTCATAGATCTTCTGTTCGGTGAACGGTTTCTGACTTCCGTTTCTCCGCAGATAATCCGCCGTAAAAAGCGCGTTATAGGCCGCGTCGTCTCCGCATAAAGAGGCGGTCAAAAGATCGGATACAACTGCCACAGGCGGTATTTCGGTCACGGTATCTTCGCCGAATTCGCATGTCATAACGCCGTCCGTATACAGAACGCGCCTGTCATATTCCGTCATGTATACCGTATCGTCCGCCGCTTTTACCGAAAAATCCGGCGTACGGAATTCGGAAATGTGCGCTCTGTAATAGGCCTCTGTTTTCTCTTTTTCCGTTGACTTCAGATCGTCTTTCGGAAAAAAGATGATAAGCATAACGGCAGACAGAAGAAAAACCGTCAAAAATGTAAATAAAAGTATACGTTTGTTTTTCCTTGCCGCCATGGCTCCGGAGTCGTTTATGTTATCTTCCATAGCCTCCTCCTTTCGGTTTCGGTGATTTCAGTATAGCATAAAGCAGGAAAAAAAACAAGAGTTTAACGGAAAAAGCAAAGGAAATGACACAAAAATTTCACATTACATAATTTTTTCCTTGACAAACGATCGAATATGGTGTAAAATAAAGAAAGTCGTGAATGTCCGCCTCTCCGAAACGGTACCCGACATTCCGAATTCCCTTTCTACTTTTGGAGGAAAATTATGTTTGAAACTTTTAAGGCGCTCCTTGTGGAAGACCTGCGCATCAATGAAGCTGACGTAAAACCGGAAGCCCAGCTTGCGAACGATCTCGGCATCAATTCGCTTGAACTTGCCGACCTCATTCTTCTCTGCGAGGAAAAATTCGGCGTTACGATCGACGATGACGATCTTCGTAAATTCGTAACCGTTGCCGATGTTGTTAAGTATCTTGAGGAACACGCCGCATAATCACCATGCGCAAAAAGAGAGCGACTGCCGTTGCAGTCGCTCTCTTTTTGTCCTTATTCTTATCCGAAATCGGCGTATGTGACCGTTCCGGACGGTTCTTCATCCGCCATAGCGGGATATTTATCCGTGAGATAACGTACAAAAACGCCGTCCGCCGCCGAAAGGTCTTCCCCGTAGACAATGCAACGCAGTTTTCCCTCCGATTTATAGCGACGTAAAAACCGCCGTATTTCGATCTTCCGCCGTCCCTCGGCGCTATGCAGAATCTTCAGCAGTTTTATCCCTCTCGCATGAGCGGAGGCCAGCCCGTAGTGCAGTTCGATAAGAGCCGTTCTGGGTTCATCATACGGCGTGAGATCAAGTACTTCCATTGTCGGCGGCTCCTCCCTGCAAAATTCTTCATTTGTTCGTATTGTAGCACAGAAGACCCCGTCTGTCAAGTATTCCGCCGTCTTGTTTTCAGTCAACGCGATTTCGCTTTTCCCCCCGCTGAAATGCGGCAATGTTTTCCGCAATCTCCCGGAGCAGCCGCACTCTGGTTTCATAAGCGCCCCATGCAATATGCGGCGTCAGAATAACGTCGTCTCTGCCGGCCACACGGCAATAAGGACTTGTCGCCGGAAACGGCTCCGCGGTATATACGTCGATGCCGATGCCGCCCAGTTTTCCGCTTTCCAGCGCACGGACGACCGCCTCTTCGTCCGTCACCGCGCCGCGCGCAAGATTCAAAAACAGTGTTCCGGGTTTCATCAGCGACAGTTCCCGTTCGCCGAAAAGACCGCGCGTTTCATCGGTAAGCGGCGTATGTACCGAGATAATGTCCGCCGTGCGGCAAAGCGTGGGCAGATCCACGCACGTATACTGTGGATCGGGCGTACGTTTCACGGCGACAATACGGCAACCGAATGCACCGGCCAGAGCGGCAACGCGCTTCCCGATCGCTCCGAGACCGACAATCCCCCATGTTTTTCCTGCCAGTTCATGATAAACCGGGACAAGGCAATTGGCTTTCCCGCCCGCTGTGTAAGAACCGTCGGCGGTATATCGCCGATAGGTCGGCAGGTGCGTTATGAGCGTCAGCGCCATCGTCATCGTCAGTTGCGCCACGGCGTCGGTGGAATAACCGCGCACATTGGCAACGCCGATCCCGTGACGGCGGCAATAGTCAAGATCCACATTGTCATATCCCGTAGCGGCAACGGCAATCAGGCGAAGACGGTCAGGGTCTCCCGCTGTTTCTTCGTTGATTCTTACCTTATTCAATACCGCGACATCTGCGTTCCGAAGCGCCGATCGGATTTCCCCGCCTTTCACATTTTCGTATACAGACACATTTCCGTATGCGGAAAGTACGGAAAGATCAAGGTCTTTTCCGAGCGTCGACCCGTCCAGTACCGCTATGTTCATCATTGTATTTTTATCCTTTCTTTCTGTTTATCTTATTTTTTATCTGTTCCGGTATCGGTCAGTTTCATTTCATCAACAATTCTTCTGAAATTTCCCGCACCCATAACAAGCAAAAGGTCTCCGGGTTGCAATGTCTTTTGCAAGAGCGCAAGCGCCGCTTTTTCGGACGGTACATAAGTCCCGCCGGCGTCCTGCGCCATTTTCTCCCCCGACATTCCCAACGTATCGCTTTCGCGCGCCGGATAAATATCGGCGATAAAAAGCAGATCGGACATCTGCAATGTTGTGATAAACCGGTCATAAAATGCATACGTCCGCGAATAAGTATGAGATTGGAACACCGTCACGATGCGCCCGGTCGTCATGCGGCGCGCCGCACGGATGGTTGCGGCAATCTCGGTCGGGTGATGGGCATAATCTTCATAAACCGCGGCGCCGCAGAAAATTCCTTTATACTCCATACGGGACGGCGCGCCGTGAAAGGCCTCCAGAGCGGAAAGCACCGTTTTTTCGGGGAGTTCAAGAAGTAAGCCGACCGCTATGCCCGCCAATGCATTTTTGACATTATGTTCGCCGGGAACCGACAAACGGATTCGCGGTAACCGCCGCTTGCAGAATACCGGAACAAACGACGGAAAGCCTTGCCCGTCATAAGAAATGTCGGCGGCATATATATCCGCGCCGCAGTCAAGACCAAATAAAAACCCTTCGCCCACCGATGTTTCGGAAATCCGCATCTTTACGGAAGGCAGCCGCATGAAATCGGAAAAGGAACGGCGGAGTTGCCCGTCGGAATGAAAATAATCGGGGTGATCAGCTTCTATATTCAATACAACGGTAACCGTCGGTGAAAAGGAAAGAAACGAATCGCGATATTCGCATGCCTCCGCAATCAGATAGTCCCTGTCACCGCCGAGATAGGCAAGCCCGCTCTGCGCAAGCGGTGCGCCGGAAAGCACGGTCGGACGTTTTCCCGCCGCCGCAAAAACCTTGGCCAGCATAGCCGTCACCGTACTCTTTCCGTGACTGCCCGCCACGGCAATCCGTTCCTGGTACCGCTCCTGAACAGCTCCGAAAAGTTCCGCGCGCGACACGGTCGGTATTCCGTGTGCGGCGGCGTCGACCAATGCCTTTTCCTCACCATTGACGGCAAGCGTATAGACAACAAGATCCGTATTTTCCGGAAGAGATTCTCCCGACGGCACCGAAACCCGTATACCGCGCGCGCGCAGATTTTCGATGACGGGAGACGTCACGGCGTCGCACCCCGATACACGGTGTCCTTCATCGTTCAGAAGCGCGGCAAGCGCCGACATGGAGACGCCGCCGATGCCGACAAAATAAACAGTAGCTTTGCGTTTCAGAATTTCCTGCACTTTGTTTTTCCCGAAATGAGAATTGAAAAGTGCCAAAACGCGTATCCTTTCGCCAATTTATAACAAAAGCGTGAAAATTTCGTTTATTCGTTCATATAAACAACACAAAGATTTCAATAAAATATTGGAATTTCTCTGCATAAACGCCACAATTATTCGATATAATAGAGACATACAAGGAATGCCCGATTCAATTTAAACTGAAAAGAGGAACGGAATTATGCAGATTACAGACATCAAAATCAGAAAATTTTTTGACGATGGCCCGATGAAAGCAATCGTGTCGGTCACGTTCGACGATGCGCTCGCCGTGCATGATATCAAAGTCATTTATGCCCGTGAACGCTACTTTATTGTGATGCCCAGCCGCAAAAATCCCGATGGCACTTACCGTGACATCGTTCATCCGATCAATGCAACGTTCCGCGCACAGCTTGAAAGCGCCGTCATCGATGCGTATCACGTGCAGTTGGTAGCGGCCGAAGAAGACGCCGCGGCCGAAGCCGCCTACGCCGCCGAAACACCTGCCGGCGCCACTATGTAACAAAAGACGGGCATACCGATTTTTCCCCGCACATCGTAACAAAAAACAGTATACAATATTCCGACCGCCGTGTCAAGCAAGACGTTTGTTTTGCCGCACGGTGGTTTTTTTCGGGGTAAAACCATGAATATTCTGATGCTGACTTCTTCTTTCGGAATCGGCGGCGCCGAAACGCATATTCTCGCGCTTGCGACCGAGGCCGTAAAACGCGGCCACACCGTCACCGTCATGTCGGCGGGCGGCGAACTTACGGAAAAACTGACAGAGCGCGGAATCATGCACCTGAACGCACCTTTTTTTCCGTTCACGCCGCGCAACGGTATCCGTGCCGGACGCCTGCTCTCCGCGTATCTTGCCACGCATAAAACCAACGTTGTTCACGCGCACTCCCGCGTTGCCGCTTTTATTGCACGGAACATCGTTTCAAAGTACAATATCCCGCTTGTCGTAACGGCGCATGCCATGTTTTCCGCCGCTTTTCCGAAAAAACAATGCAGTGTATGGGGGGAACGTACTCTGGCTGTCAGTGAGGATATCCGGGAATTGCTGATACGGGAATACGGCCTGTATCCCGACAACGTTCGTCTGACCGTCAACGGCATTGACCGCCATGAATTTGCGCCCGCCTCCGTTCCCGCGCCTCCGCACAGCGCCATCACGGTTTCGCGCCTTGACGCCGACAGTTCCGCCGCGGCAGAAGCCTGCATCCGGCTCACGAGTCGTTTGCTCTCCGTTTACCCGGATTTCACGCTTACCGTAGTGGGAAACGGTACGGAATACGATCGGCTTCATTCGCTGGCGGAAGAGATCAATCACACGGTCGGTCATACGGTCATAACTATGCCCGGTGCCGTGAGAGACGTTGCGCCCCTTCTCCAAAGGCACAGTGTTTTTATCGGTTCGTCACGGGCGGCTCTGGAAGCACTCTTATGCGGTTTATGTGTGGTTCTTGCGGGAAATTTCGGCTATCTTTCTCTTTTTTCCGCCGATGTCGCCGACGTCGCAATCAAAACGAATTTCTGCTTCCGCGGTGAACAAATGTTTACAAAAGAAGCGATATTCCAAGACATTCATCGCCTTTTTTCATTATCGGAAACAGAAAAAACACGTCTTCGGGAGACCGGACGGGCCTTTGTTACCGCTCACTATTCCACCGAAAAAATGTTTCGCGACGCGGAAAGCGTCTATACCGAGATATGCCGTCCTCATAACGGGAAACGCGCATGTCTTGTAGGTTATTACGGTTACAGCAATCTCGGTGATGACGCCTCGCTTCGCGCCGCCGTTTCTCTCCTGCGGCGTCGCGGTTACGCGAAGATCATCGTTTTCACGCGCAAACCGCGCCATACACGAAAAACCGATGGAACGGACGCCGTATTCCGTTATAATCCTTTTTCCGTTCTGCGACAGATAAGAAAAAGCGATTTTCTCTTCTTCGGCGGCGGAACGTTGTTACAGGATAAAACCAGCCGCCGCTCTCTCTCTTATTATACACTTCTTCTCCGCATCGCCGCCCGATGCGGTACTCCTTATGCCATACTTGCAGGCGGCATCGGAACGTTGTCGGAACACGGTGCCGGTTCCGTAAAGCAGGCGTTGGCGGGTGCGGCGGAAATTTCCGTACGAACGCCGAAAGACCTTGCCGCCGTACGCCGCCTTACCGGGAGACATGACGCGTTCCTGCTCCCGGATCTGGCTTTTTTCCTCTCTTTATCCTATGCCCCCGCACCGATACGCGACACCGTTCTTTTTTCGATCCGCCCGTGCGCGGAAGAAGAAACGTTGCTGAAAAAAGTTCGCAACGCCGTAAACCGCACCGGCATTTCCCCGGTTTTTTGCATACTCTCGCCCGAAGACCGTGACATATCCCGCCGCTTTGCCAAAATCTGCGGCGGCAGTATTGCGGAGCCAAAAACCCCCGAAACGCTTGCGGCGCTTCTTTCCTCGGCGCGCGTCGCATGGGGAATGCGCCTGCATTTTCTCATATTCGCCCTGCGTACCGAAACGCCGTTCGGCGTTCTGCATTACGATGAAAAAGGTGTTCGTTTCGCTGATTTTGTAAATGAAACATTACAAAAATCCGTTATTCCCGTGTGGAATCCGAACGACAAAAATCCGGATTCCGACATAGAAAAACTTCTGACGTCGCCGCCCGACGTCTCTTTGCTTGCCGATGCCAATCGAAAGATCCGCTTTTATTTTCTTCCCTTTATGCGCTCATAATGCTTTCGCAACCGGCGGAAACCGTCAACCGATCGGAAAGACGACTCCGCCGGAATTTCTGTCCGCAAATTCTCCGCATCGCCTGTAAATCCTGTAAAACAGAGAATAATTGTCTATGGAATTTTTCCGCGAACCTCTTGCTTTTTTCGCATGCATTGTGTATAATATCTACAGTGTCGGGGAATACACGATTCCGTAATCCGTGCGTGTACACCACCGCAACACATTCTGACCATTTTGAGGTACATAGTAATGAAAAAGAATCTTGTTGTCATCGGTTACGGCGGTATGGGTGCCGGATTCCATTGCAAACACGCACAAAAAAGCGATGTCGTAAACCTCGCCGGCATTTACGATATTGATGAGAATAAGGCGGCTCTTGCCGAGAAAAACGGTATTCGCGCCTATCATTCTCTTGACGAAGTATTGTCCGACAAATCCGTGGATCTTGTCACGGTCGCTATCCCCAACGATTCCCATAAAGAAGTGGTTATCCGCGCGCTCGAAGCGGGTAAACATGTTATTTGCGAAAAGCCTGTTGCCGTTTCGCTTGCCGATCTTAACGAAATGATCGCCGCTTCCGAAAAGAGCGGGAAACTCTTCACCGTTCACCAGAACCGCCGTTTTGACGTCGACTATCTGGCCATTAAAAAAATCGTGGAAGACAATACGATCGGCGCTCCGCTCCGCATCGAATCCCGGATTCACGGTTCGCGCGGCATCCCCTCCGACTGGCGCGGTACCAAGGAACACGGCGGCGGCATGATTCTCGACTGGGGCGTTCATCTCATTGACCAGATGCTTCAGATATTCAAGGAAAAAATTGTCTCCATTCATTGTGAGAACACGCACATCACCAATAAAGAGGTCGACGACGGATTCTATCTCACCATCACCTTTGAAAGCGGCGCCAAAGCCTTTGTGGAAGTCGGCACCTATAACTTTATCGCCCTGCCCCGTTTCTATATGAAGGCCGAAAAAGGCACGGCTATGATCCGCGACTGGCGTGAAGAAGCGGAAATCGTCCGTTGCAAATATTGGCACGAAAGCGATGTGATTCCTGTTGAAACCGCGGCCGGCCTTACGAAAACCATGGCACCGCGCGACAGCGTAACGGTGGACGATTTCACGATTCCGCGCCCTACGTCCGATGTACACGACTTCTACCGCAACTTCTGTGCGGCCATCGACGGAAAGACCACCCAGATGGTCACCCATACCGAAATGCGCCGTGTACTTGCGGTAATGGAAGCGGCTTTTGAATCCGATCGCCTCGGCCAGACCATCAACGTCAACATCTGATTCTTCTTATAAAAAACGAACAGAAGCCTTGTCTTCGGACAAAACCTCTGTTCGTTTTTGTTTTATTATCCGACCGGAAAAACCTCCGGATAACCGTTTGCCATCATGATATATTGCGGTAAACAGCCATTCGGCGTAGTTCCCTGCGGCGAGGGTGACGAGTCGCCGGTTTAACGACGTATTGCGGAGTTTATACGGCCGCCATATTCTTTCACAAAACGCGCGACCCGGACGATAGAAATTCTCGCAAGACAAGGCAAATCAAGCGAGAAACCCGACGGCGCAGTTTCCTGCGGCGAGGGTGACAAGTCGCCGATTTAACGACGTATTGCGAAATTTATACGGCCGGGAAAAAGAGGCGGCATGCATTTTCCATAGTCATTCTTGCACACTCCTCCTCCGTCACATTCCAAAGTTCCGCAAGTTTCCGGTTCGTGTAAACAAGATTGCCTGAATGATTCATCGTGCCGCGGACAGGGTGCGGAGCAAGATACGGGCAATCGGTTTCAATCATAACACGGTCATGCGGCATAGCGGCCGCCACGGCGGCAATTCTGCGTGCATTGGTGAAAGTCACCGTGCCCGAAAATGAGATCATAAAACCGTAGCGCAACAATTCCTCCGCCATTTCAAGACTGCCGCTGTAACTGTGCAATACCCCCGGAACACCGGCATACCCGCGTAAGACCGTTGTCACATCGCCATGCGCGTCGCGGTCATGGACCACAAACGGTATCTGGCGCGCTTTCGCCATTTCCAATTGCGCACGGAAAACATATAGTTGTTTGTCCCTGTCGGTGTTTTCATAATAATAGTCCAGACCGATTTCCCCTATGGCCACGATCTTCTTATCCCCCGATGCCAGCATATCCTCTATCTCGTAAAGCGCACCGTCAATATCGGCGATTTCTTGCGCATCGGTCGGATGAATACCGACCGCCGCATACATATGCGGATATCGCTGAGCCATCTGCAAAGCCGTTCGGGAATTTTCGGGATTTGTGCCGACGTTCACGATTCCGGACACCGTCGAAGAAAAGAGGGAGTCGAGCAATGCCTCGACTCCCTCCTCGCATTCGGCCATAAACCGTGCGTCATAATAATGCGCATGCGAATCGAAGTAGGTCATCAGTGTACCCTTTCGCCGAGTTTTACCGAAGGATCAAGGAAGCATACGTGCACGTCATCTTCTCCCGAAGCCAAAAGCATTCCCCGGCTGACTTCGCCGCACAGCGTGACAGGAGCCAGATTGGCAACGATAACGACCTTTTTGCCGATCAGTTCTTCCGGTTTGTAATATTTGGCGATGCCGGAAACAATCTGCCGTTTCTCGTATCCCAGATCGACCTGCAATTTCAGAAGTTTCTTGGCTTTCGGAATCGGCTCACAGGCGATGATCTGCGCTGTGCGCAATTCCGCTTTCATGAAATCGTCAATATGAATTTCCGCTTCGTGCGGCGGTTCTTCCTTCGCCTTTGCGGCTTCCTCGGCCGCTTTCATGGCCGCCTTACGTTCCGCTTCACGTTCGGCGAGAAATTTTTGTTCGTCGATGCGGGCAAACAGCGTTTCGGCCGCTCCGAGAGGAAGTCCCGGAACCAATGCGCCGAAGTCGGTAACGGTTTCGTAATCTTTTTTATCCGTGCCGAGTATACCGAATATTTTTTCGGCCGTCGTCGGCATAAAGGGCGTCAGCAAAACGGCGCCTACGCGCAAAACCTCAAGCAGATTGTAAAGAACCGTTGCAAGACGCGGTTTATCGTCCTCGTTTTTGGCAAGCGTCCACGGCGTGGTTTCGTCGATATATTTATTTGCGCGGCGAAGCATTGCAAAGATTTCCGCAAGACCGTCGGCGATATGATAGCTGTCAAAGGCCGCGCGGGATTTTTCCACCGCGGAACGCACCGCATCCGTCAGCGCGTTATCCAATTCGTCTCCTTTGCCGGGAGTCGGCACAATGCCGCCGAAGTATTTCACCGTCATGGCATGCGTACGTGAAAGCAGGTTGCCGAGATTGTTTGCCAAATCGGCATTATACCGACCGACCACGCCTTCATACGTGATGCTGCCGTCCGCGGCATAAGGCATTTCCGCCAACGCATAATAACGCACGCCGTCCGTCGTCACAAATTTGGCAAGATCATCGGCATAGATCACATTACCTTTGGATTTCGACATCTTATCCGCGCCGAAATTGAACCACGGATGACCGAAAACCTTTTTCGGAAGAGGCAGATCCAGCGCCATCAGAATAATCGGCCAGTAAATCGTATGGAAACGCAGAATATCTTTGCCGATAATGTGCACATCCGCCGGCCAATACTTACGGAAAAGTTCCGGCTGTACCTCATTGTCGGGGTCATAGCCGAGCGCCGTAATGTAGTTTGTCAAGGCGTCGATCCATACATATACCACATGCTTCGGATCAAAGTCAACGGGAACGCCCCATTTGAAAGAGGAGCGCGAAACGCAAAGATCCTGCAAACCGCCCTCGTTCAGAAGGAAGTTGTTCAGCATTTCTTTTTTGCGGAGTTCCGGCATAATGAACCCGTCATTTTCTTCAATATATTTGATGAGGCGGTCGGCATACTTGCTCATGGCGAAAAAGTATGCTTCTTCTTTTGCGCGCTGCACGGGTCGGCCGCAATCGGGGCACTTTCCGTCCGCAACCTGCGTGTCGGTAAAGAAAGATTCGCATGGGGTACAGTACCACCCCTCATAATGCCCTTTGTATATATCCCCTTTATCGTACAGTTTCTTAAAAATATGCTGTACGGCGGTCGTGTGATAATCGTCCGTTGTGCGGATAAACTTATTGTAACTGGCCCCCATTGCGTCCCAGATCCCGCGTATCTCGGCCGCAACGCCGTCAACATACGCCTGCGGCGTCACGCCGGCCTCTTTCGCAAGATTTTCAATCTTTATACCGTGTTCGTCGGTACCCGTGAGGAAAAACACGTCTTTCCCCATCTGACGCTGATAACGCGCGATGGCGTCGGTCAGAATGATTTCGTACGTATTGCCGAAATGCGGTTTACGCGACGCATACGCAATGGCACTGGTGATATAAAACTTATTATCCGACATATAGTCCTCCGCATAGTAATGTTAAACTTCCGTGATACTTTATATTGTACCACATTTTTTCATCTTTTACAATATCCGAATGAAAAAAAGAAACACGGCGGAGCAATGCCGTGTTTCTTTTTTATGCCATCTGGTTCAGCTTCAGAGTAAAGCTGCTCTTTTTACGAGCGGCATTATTCTTGTGAAGAATACCGTGGCCGACAGCCTGATCAATCTTCTTCACGGCAGCCTTATAAGCAGTCATGGCCGCTTCCTTGTCCCCGGACGCCAACGCAGCATCATACTTCTTGATGATCGTCTTCAGCTGAGTTTTGAACATCTTATTGCGGAGAGCCTTAGTGCGGTTTACGATAACTCTTTTCTTCGCGGATTTAATGTTAGGCAACTGTAACACCTCCTGTATTTTTAAGATGAACGCCGCGGCTGAGAGGGTCCTCGACGTAACAATCATACATTTATGTATTTTACCACACTGTTTTTCAAATTGCAAGTCTTTTTTCAAAATATTTTCATCTTTTCTCTATATAAATAAAGAAAAAGGTCCCGTTCCCGCAATATGAAAGAAAAGGACCGTAAAAATACGGCCCTTTTCCAAAGTGAGCGGACAGCCTCCGCATACTATCCACCCGCAAAAGATCTCATTCAACCGTGGGAACGGTAAAGTTCGTCTTGTATTCGATCTGGATCGACGCGTAAGAATATTCACCGTAATCCATGGTTATCTTCACAAGCTGATTGTCCTCAAAATAAAGTCTTACTTTATCGTACACAGTGTAAGTAAATGCCTGCTCGTCGGCAATGTCGCAGTAAAGTCCGAGACGCACGTTTGTGCCGACGTAATGATTGCCCTCTTTCACGAATTGGTTGGCAAAATCAATGGATCCGAGCAGGTTCTTCATTATATTCATACGGTAGTCATAACGTTTTACAATAGTGTCGCTCGTCTTTTTGACCCATGTTCCCTTGTCCTGATAAATCTGATATTTGACGGAATCTTCTATTATCCAATACCATGTATACTGTTTGCTACCATCACATACAGTTGTACCGTTAAACTGGTATGTACGGACAAAACGGGCATGCATGTCATTGTCGCCGGTAATTTTCACGGTATATTCCGTAGCGCCGACCATATTCAAAGCGTCCTCGGCTTCCGATTCGCTCACCGTGGACTTCGGAACGTAAGAAACCGATACCCTTTTTTCATACCGGCAATCCGCGCAGGTATAAACCGTAACGCCGGGAGTGCCCTTGATGGGTTCGCTCTCAACTACCCCGTTGTCAAAGTGGTGTGCTTCCAGCTCGGAATATCCGCATACGCACGTTTTAGTATGACGGGACTCGTCTTTACCCGAAAAAGATTCGAATACGTGCACGCCCTCATCCAGCATTTCGGAGCATCCGGATTTTTCGCATTTATGCCAATGTCTTTGGCTGGAATGTTCCCATTCCGTCTGCGCAACATGCTCATGCTCGCCGCAGGAGGTCAACAGAACACCGGTGCTGAAGCACAGCGTCAGCGCAAGAATAAAAGAAATAAGCTTTTTCATAAAGTCCTCCGATAAAATATTTTCCGATGGAAAACGGCAGGGCACTTTTTGTAGCGGAAATAAAAAAGTGCGCAACATCGAAGTTACGCACCGAAAAACGCAAACTCCGATTGTTGTCACACAAATTCAATCAGAATGGGAAAAAGACCTGCATCCTAACTGCGGAATTTGCATTTTTACCAAAATCCAAAAATCAGGACGCAGAAAAAAGGCGTACCCCTCCCTTACCCAAAGCGGAGTGGCTTCCCCTTCCGATATATGAATTTGTGTGACGGATTCATTATAGCACGACCTCCCAAAAAATACAAGTCCTTTGTGTCAAAAAGTTACGAGAGACGTCGGGAGACATTCTGTAGCCCCCTCGTCTCCCCGAACAGATCCTTCGCTTGCAAAATAACATCGACAGAATTCCGAATATCCGGATATGTTCCTCCGGCAAATACGCGGGATCCCCGTTTTTTCGGATCACGGAAATTTATTTCGGAATCTTTGTCGAAATCCCTTGACACACGACGTTCTCTGTGTTATACTGTGTAAAGTATTTTGCTTTACACCGATAAGGAGGCTGTTGCCGTGTTCGTAAAGGATCTGTCCGTCGTGATGCTCCTCGATTTTTACGGTGACGTGCTCAGTCCGCGTTCGCGCGACATTCTTTATCAGTACTACGACCGCGACTATTCGCTCTCCGAAATTGCGGAAAGCGAGGGGGTCTCCCGGCAAGGTATTCGCCACATTCTGAAAAAAGGCGAGGAAGAACTTCGTTTTCTTGAGGATAAACTCGGTCTGGCGGCCAATTATCTTTTATTGAAAGATGCCGCTGAAAGACTGAGAGCCGCGGCGGAACGCCTCCGCGCGCTCCCCTCCCCCAAAGAAGCGGAAACTCTTGCCGCAGAAGCGCTTTCCTGTGCGGAGATCATCCTTTCCAAAGAATAATTGCAAGGAGGTCTGACATGTTCCAGAGTCTGACGGAAAAACTGACAAATGCTTTCAGGTTTTTCCGCAATAAAGGGAAACTTACCGAGGCCGACGTCAAAAGCGGTATGCGGGAAATCAAACTGGCACTTCTTGAAGCCGACGTTAACTTCAAGGTCGTCCGGGAATTTGTAAAAGCGGTTTCCGAACGTGCTGTCGGTCAAACGGTCACCGAAAGTCTCATGCCTGCGCAGGAGATTGTAAAGATCGTAAACGAAGAACTGATCCGCATTATGGGCAGCGAGACCGCAAAACTGGAAATCTCTCCGAAGCCGCCCACGGTCATCATGATGGTCGGTCTGCAGGGCGCCGGCAAAACCACTCATTGCGGAAAACTCGCCGGATATTATAAGAAAAAAGGGAAAAATCCCCTGCTCGTGGCGTGCGACGTTTACCGTCCTGCCGCTATTGATCAGCTGAAAATCGTCGGCGAAAGCGTCGGCGTTCCCGTCTTTACGATGGGAAGCGGTATTTCTCCCGTCGAAATTGCGAAAGCCGGCGTCGCGCACGCCAGAAAAAACGGCAACGATATGGTCTTTATCGACACGGCCGGCCGTCTGCAGATCGACGAAGTCCTGATGAAAGAACTGGAGAAGATCAAGGACGCTGTCGAACCGACGGAAATTCTTCTGGTGATCGACGCTATGATCGGTCAGGAATCGGTCAATGTGGCCGAATCGTTCAACAATCTGCTTTCCGTTACGGGTATCGTTCTGACGAAGCTCGACGGTGATACGCGCGGCGGCGCCGCGCTGTCGGTGCGCTATGTGACCGGTAAACCGATCAAATTTGTCGGTACCGGCGAAAAACTTGACGCCATCGACGTATTCCACCCCGACCGCATGGCTTCCCGGATCCTCGGCATGGGCGACATTTTGTCCCTGATAGAAAAGGCCGAGGGCGCTATAGAAGAAAAGAAGGCCGAGGAACTGGCGCGAAAAATGCGCGAATCGACTTTCACTCTCGACGACTTTCTCGACCAATTGCGGCAGATTCGTAAAATGGGTGGCATCGAACAAATGATTTCCATGATGCCCGGGGCTAATGCCGACGCTTTGAAAGGCGCGATTGACGAAAAACAGATGTCCCGCACCGAGGCC
>CAJLXA010000015.1 GCA_905210485.1 uncultured Eubacteriales bacterium
CCCGCCGCCGTTTCGGTCGGCTCGGTCGTCAGCGTGTAGATGTAGCTGTGCTCCGTCGTCTTTGCGAGAACTACGGTAACTTTACCGTAAAGCGCGGAGGCGTAAACCTTGGAGCCGGTTTCCGTATGCGTTGCCGGAGTGGTGCTTTCGAGCGTCCAGGCAGACGTATCGCTGAGCGCCGGAACCACGACGGTCGTCGAGTCGCCGCAAGCGCATGCCTTCGTCGCTGTGCCCGTCGCCGTTTCGGTCGGCTCGGTCGTCAGCGTATAGGTGTAGCTGTGCTCCGTCGTCTTTGCGAGAACTACGGTAACTTTACCGTAAAGTTCGGACGCATACACTTTGGAGCCGGTTTCCGTATGCGTTGCCGGCGTGGTGCTTTCAAGCGTCCAGACAGACGTATCGCTGAGTGCCGGAACTTCAACGGTCGTCGATTCGCCGCAGTCGCATGCCTTTGTTGCCGCGCCCGCTGCCGTTTCGGTCGGCTCGGTCGTCAGCGTGTAGGTGTAGCTGTGTTCCGTCGTTTTTGCCAGAGTTACGGTGACTTTACCGTAAAGCGCGGACGCATACACCTTGGAACCGGCTTCCGTATGCGTTGCCGGAGTGGTGCTTTCCACCGTCCAGACCGTTGTATCGGTGAGCGCCGGAACGTCTACGGTTTGGGTGTCGCCGCAGGAGCATGTTGCCGTTGCTTTGCCGGCAACGGTTTCCGTCGGATTCTCCGTCAATTGATAGGTGTATGTATGGGTATGTGCGTCGCCGCAGGCCACCGCAAATACACAAACCAACAGGCACAGAACGGACAGAAGCCAGAGTTTCTTCTGTTTCATAGTCGTTCTCCTTTTTGCAGTTTTGGTTTGATTTTGAATTTATTGCTATTCCGCTCAGCGACTGAATGCTCTGCCCGCGCCGAAATATCCGTGGTCAGAGGATTTAATCGTAGTGGATTCACAAACGATTTGGGCGGAAGTCGTGACATCGGTCACAATAAACACCATTGTGTATCCTTTGATGTTCACCGTGATAACATCACCCTTTACCGTATAGGTCCCCATGCCCACAAACGGCGGAGCATAGCCGCTGTCATCGGTACACATACCGTCGCCGGAGTCATGGGATTCGGAAGTAGAGAGAATCTTCACTTCACCCGCTTCAAACCTTATCGAAGTTGTGGCTTCATAAAGTTCACTGCCGCAGGCGAAAGTATAGGTAGCATAATAGGTAAAGCCGGAAACCAGCATACTGCCGCTTCCCACGGGCGTGAGAAGTTTGGTTTCACCCGTAGCCGGGTTCGGTTTGCAGGCGATAACGTTTTCACTGTCATCAAAAGAGATCGTGACCATATCGCCCTTTATGCGGTAGGTGATATTCCCTTTTCCCTCAAACGTTCCTTTGCCGAATCCGTCGAAAGTGATGGTTTTGTTTCCGAGTTTATAACTGCCGCGGAACGCGTCGGACAATGTAAGTCCCGTTTTGGCTTTTCCCCATTCGTTGACGCGCAGGCAGGCGATCTCATCGCCGTCGGCCGTCAGAATAAGCGTAACGCCGGTTACCGTGGGATCACTGCCGGTTTCGGGCGTGAGAACCACGCGCTGACCGAGTTCAATCGCGGATTTGGAGAAGAAATACAGCACCGTGCCGTCGCTGAGTTTCACGGAACGGAGGTAAGCGCTATCCGATGCCGACGAGGTCACGGACGTTTCGCCTCTCGTGAATATATCGCTTCCGTTCATTGCGCCGGTCATGCGCACTTCAAGCGTATTTTCCGCATATTTTTTGGCGGCCAGCAGCAGTTTTATACCGTTTGTATCGGTAAGACGTGCGATAAAACCGTCGTCATAGAAGTCGGCGAGACCTGTGTATACCGTATCGCCGATATAGTAGGTGACGCGGCCGAATTCGTCCACTTTCAGGCTGTTGTTCGGATAGAGAAGCCCCTGACCGTAACTGATTGCCATATCACGGTACGCGGTGTCGATCTTGCCCAGAACCTGTACAGCATAGTAAGCGGTGACGTCTTCGCCGTTGACCTTAACGGTCACGGTATACTGATAGAAACCGGCTGCGCCGAATTTCACGGTCTTAACGCCTACGCAGGCTTTCTTATCCGCGTCGCTGAGAACGCCGTCGGCCGTAACGATCGTAATGTAGGACAACAACTCATTCGAGTTGCCGGTCATGCCGACCGTATGCGAGGAAACGGTAACGATCGCGCCGTCGGTGATGACCTCATTTACAAAGGCCTTGCCCTTCATATCGGCGCCGGAAAACTCTCTTACAGTCAGCACATTCAGGAACGGAGCAACAATGTAGACCGCGCTTTTCCCGTATGCAAACACGGGAGACGTGCCGATGTACTGTACCGTCAGTTCGCTGTCCTTCACCGTATAGGTGAGTTTTGTCTGCGCATAACTGTTCGCGTCAAAAGACATGACGCCGCTTCCGTATCCGTCAAGGAACAGAACCATGCCGTCCGCCGTATAGCGGCCGTAATACGGATCGCGTTCCGCGACCGTAAAGGCGTTGTTTTCCGCGTCAATCAGGAATTTATACGAATAGACAGCCGCGTCATCCTTCGCAGTAACATTGTAAAGGAACAATATTCCCGCGTCGTAATCCACTTCGCCGTTCAGCATGTCGGCAAGACGGGCACCGGAGAAAATCACGTTGCCGTCGATTCTCAGGGTATATCTTTCGTAAGAATCGGTTTTAAGCGTAGCGTTCTTGCCGTTGATCGTACCCGTGAATGTACGGTTGGCCCATTGCGGTGCTTTTTCGCTCGCGGCGGGTCTTGCAATCGTCTTGTTCGTCATTTTGAACGAAACTTCGTCGCCGTTAAACATAAACGAAGCGGTGGCGTCCGCCGCCGGCGTAAACGCCGTATCCAGATCGATCTCTCCCCATTTGACTTCATAAACCGTATCGGCGGAAGTTTTGGAAACGAGGCAGATATAGAGTGCGTACCAGAGTTCCCTCTCGTCCGTTTTCGATCTGACGCGCATAAGATCGTACGAATAACCCGTATTGGTGGTTTGCAGGATATGCGTACTGAGTTTATTCAGGATAATATTGCCTGTGATCTCCCACATATCACCGTGGAAATAGACCATCGGACGTTTTGTATTGTTGAATGAGAGCTTCAAGCTGTTATCGGGATCCAGAACGAGAATACCGTCCCGGTAATAGAGATAGTACACGTTGGTGCCGATCTTCGCCGTCATGCTCTCGGTACCGAATCCGCCCGTAATCATACCGTTCATACCGTCAACGGTGATCGTACCGTCCGCGCGGATAATGAGGTCGCCGAGCGGCCGGGAGGGCGTGCCGATAATGGTATATCCCTCTTCGTCCTCATCGTCTGCCTGCGAAATATTGCGCAGTGAAGTATGATACGTACCGACGATCGAATTGTCCAGTACCGTCACTGTTGCCGTTGCGGTAACGCCGCCGTAATTCAGTTCCAGACGGTAAACGCCCGGCGTCGTTACGTCGACATAGCCGGTGATCATGTCATATGTCACGTCGACGCGTTGTCCCGCATTTTTGATGCTGAACAGGTCGCACACATATAACTTGTTGCCGACAAATACCGCCGTATCGGTGGCGGTGACAGTGACATCGGATTCCACGCGAAGCGTATACGAAACGCGCACAGGATCCGCGTCACGGCCGTTCACATACACGTCTATAATCACATTCTGCACGGCCGCACTGCCGAAGTCGATGGACGCGGACACCAGTCGCGCATAGCACGAAATAGGATCGAGCGTCACGTTGGGATCATCGGTCAGGGTCTGCCGTCTGCCGTTGATATAAACGGTCAGGTTATAGAACGGGTTATATCTCGTCGTTCCTTTCGGGAGAACGACCTGATCTTTATTCACATTCACCGAATAGGTGTTCTCCACCACGCAGTAACGGATAGTCGCCGTATGGGTGGAGTAATTCGCATTGCCGGTGAGTCCGGTGAGCGGGTCCTTGTTGTACCGCACCGTCAGCGTGGCGGTGTAGGTACCGGCCTTTGTAAAGTCCACGCCGGAAATGTCAATATAAGATGCAGGAAAATCGGAGAATCTTGTGCCGTTCACCGTCAGAATGAAATCTTCGGTAAACGGATAGGAGTTGATGTCCGTACCGCGACGGATAAGAACGGTATCGGTATCCGCGAAGCGGATCACAACGCCGCGTTTTACGGTGACGACGGCGGTAGCGGATTTTTCCGCTCCGGAGGTACGATATGTGAGCGTGATCCGGTTTTCCCCTTCGCTCGCATAGTTCACCGTACCCGTAATCATGTCGCGCGTAACGGGAATATAGCGTTCGCCCTGCTTTATCGTGAAGAGCGTTGTAAGGTCGATGGCCTCCGAATTCGGATAGGTCTCGACATCCCGCGCGGTGATGATAATATCGTCAACGGTCACGACCGTGATCGGAATCGAAGCCCGATAGATCCATTTGTCGGTGCTGTACTGCAACGTCACCGTGTAACTTTCACCGTTTACGGGAGAAGCCGGAATATCGCTTGTCAGCATCGCCGCCGTTACTGCCACGGTGTCGCCGTCCACATAAAGCGAAAACAGTTTGGTAAGGTCGTATCCGGCAAGTTCTTCCGCCGTCATTGACAGCGAACGATACGCGCGCACGACCTCGACGCGATGGTTATCCACAATATTGATGGACAACGTTTTTTTCCGGTCTCCGAAACTGACGGTATAAGTGTAGGTACCGATCTGCGGTTTATAGTCGGTAGTGACCATATCATCCGTAACGGGCACCGTGACGCCGTCCATTTTGGCTTCAAAAAGAGCATTGAAATCGTAGTCTTCCGCCGCTTCCACCGTCATGGAAACCGTATCGACGGACAAATTCAGCATGTAATTGGTTTTTGTCACGCTGATTTTGGCAACGGCCTGATGAACGCCGTAGGTGCAGATGACCGTGTACGGTTCCGCACTCGGTTCGCTTTTCACCAGTGAATAGTCAAGCCATGCGTCTTCGATCGGCACCGTTTCCCCGTTCACTTTCAGGGTGAACAGCGACGCAAAGTCGTATCCGGCCACCTGTCTGTCTTTCAGAAACACGACCTGTGCGTTAGCGGTCAGGGAAACCGTATCGCTTCCCCGTGACTCCGAGGCAGGTTCCGAAGAAGATTCGGAGGACGGTTCTCTTTCGGATTCCGAAGAATTTTCGGAGGACTCCTCCGGCGCGGGGAAGCCGGAGCACCCCGCGAGGAGGATCGTGAGAGAAACGTAAAGCAGAACCAATAAAAGCAGTCGTTTCTTCATAACTTTTTAACCTTTGCCGGTTCCGGCGTCTGATTTTTTCAGCGTCCATTCGCCGGTTTTATAGAACGTGATCCAGAAGTATCTTGTAAAGTTGTTTTCAATTACGATCTGAACACCGCCGTTGGTATAGGTAACGTAGCGGTTGGATCTGCCGGATTCTCCGCCCGAAGTGTCGGTATTGGTCGTGGATTTCTGGAATCCGAGAGCGGTCAATGCCTGATCGAGCGCGGCGATGATCTCGTCGTAATTTGTGATCTTGCCGTTTTCGTCATATTCGCCGCTGACAGTCGTGATGCCAAGCGATTCTCTGTAAAACGGATTGCCGGCGGCATCCTGCATTTCGTCCCAATCGAAGAACGGGCCGTTGAGGTTATCGCCGAAAATGTTCATAAACGTTTCTGCCGTAGGAAGCAGCGCGGCGTCGGATTCGCCGTACAGCGTCTTGAACAGAGCGTCGGCCTTTACATCTACGGGAGTCGAGATCGTGGAGTGATCGGGGTGATAATACTTCACATCGTACTGACCCCACGTTGTTTTGTGCTCTCTCGGAACATAATCGTCAAAAGCGCCTTCACGAAGCGTGGTTTCATCGAACTTTTCATAGGTTGTCGTGCAGTAGCCGATGTAGTTATCGCTGATATTATAGGGGAATTCCGTGGAAATAAGGTTGCCGTTACTGTCAACGACGATTTTCAGAATACGTTCGATGGAAGCGTCCGCGGAAGTGTTGTACTTGTATGTGGACATGGACATGGCAACGTCACGCGTGATCGCCGTTTCACGGAGCGTGAATGTGTAATAAGTCACACCGTTTCTCGTCACGCTGTCGCTGAGTTCAAAGACATTGGCGGAGAAATCAAAGTCGGGCATGCGGTCAAAGATGTTGCCGGTCACATATTTCGTACCGTAAAGAATACCGTTCGTGCTGCCGTTAAACTCATCATACGTACCGTCACCGTTATCCTTATAACCGTTGTATTCCGTATGATACAGTTTGTCGTCCAAAGAAGACGTATACTTCGCCGTGTAAGCAAACACGATAGCGTCTGCCGTCACAAAGCCGATGCATCCCACCGTTCCGGTGGAAGACGTATAGTTGTTATATTTGGCTCTCGTAGCGTCGGTGGCAAGGAGAGACATCTTTGCTTTCGGCATGGACTCCATCGAATAATCGTCATCGGAAGCCGAAACGGAGCTCAGAGTCACATCCTTCACGCGGAACGTATAGTTGCGCGCATTCTTCATCTTTTCGATGGCGGCCGCGAGCTTATCGGCATGTTCGGGCGCTTCAAAAGGTGCGGGATCGGAAACCACCGTAGTGCCGACTTTGGTGAACGTAAAGGTCATCATGGAGTAGGCGCACTGCTCGGCGTTGCCGTCGCTATCGGTAACAATATCTTTCTGTGTTTCCGCCACCATCTTCGTGATAGCGCCGTCCTTCACTTCAAAATAGAAGTTGGCGATAATGTCGGAGGTGGTCAGCATCGGCGTCAGAGAAATGGCAAAATAAGTCATGAGGTCAAGATCGTCGACATTCTCGGAATCCACCGCATATACATATCTTTCGTGTTCAACATCATAGGTGAATTTCGTGATGTCGAGGTTGGCAAGGTGATTCCAGAGGTGCTGTGCTTCCCAAACGGCCGGGATACTCTGATAGTCCTTTTCGGGTTTGGCAACCATGGTATTGTTTTTACCGATATACAGTTTTTCGATTGCCGTACCGACATTGCCGTATGCGTCTTTCAGGTTTGTGGTCGTTCCGCGGCGATACTGAGTGGTGACTGCCGTGTCGGGACTTCCCTGTGCATACCAGACGCCCTTCCATGCGCCGGGAGCCATTTCGACCAGCGTTTCATAGTAATGTGTCGCGGAATTTTCCTGCTGGAGGTAATCAATATAGTAGTCAACAACAAGACCGTTCACGGTAATGCTTTCGTTGCCGAGCGCTTTCAGCATATCGGACGTCAGATCACCGACAGCGCCCTCTCTTGTAGGAGCGCGGACGATCAGCGTCTTCTTACCTGTTTTGGTCGAGTCGGCAACCGACGTTGCGATGATCGTCACCAGTTTATCAACGGTGAAATTCGCATTTTCGGCGATCGAAACAAGGCCGTCGGCGGTGACGGTAAGGATCGACGGATCGGAAGTCGACCAGGTGACCGCCGTGTTGTCCGTGTTGGAAACCGCCACGGTCATCTGAATCGTTTCGTCACCTTTGATTTCGGATATGGTGCTGGAAATAACGACTTTGACGGCGCCGGGTTCATCCGGAACGTCCGGAGTTTCCGTGCTGCTGTCTTCGCCGCCCGATTCCGTGGACGAATCCGAGGAATCATCGGGAAGCGTGAGACTGCAGGACACCAGTATGGACATAACCATAACGGCGCAAAGAACCATAGCGAGAATCCGCTTCAAGAAATTTGCATTTTTCATCTTTTTTTTCCTCATTCTATATAGATTTTATTGGGAAACGTTAGGAGGAGTACCCGGCCGCGGGCCGGGTACCGTGTTTTAATACGATACTTTCATAATATATATCGTAAGATCGAGCGAAGAGTCTTTCGGAATCACAATCATGTTTCCGTCGGTGTATTCGCCGTTTTTATTTTTCTCGAATCCGAGGCTGAGCAGATATTCGTCAATAGCACGGAGAGACGAGGAAATGGTATAGTCGGTGTCAAGCGGCACGTCATAATACAGGCAGACCGCCTCGCGCATAATCTGGCTTCCGGCGCGGATATACCGCGTGGTAAGACCGAAGCCATACGTATCGGCAAGAACGTTATTGAAGAAAGGAACGCTTGCCGCAATATCGGCCTCGCCGAAAAATTCGGTGAAATACGCAAGGGCGTTTACTTCCACGTCGTCGTCAAGCGTGGTGCCCTCTCCCGTTTTGGTAATGGTGAGGTCGCTCCACGAAGCGGGAGCCTCGCGCTTTGTAAAGTTCACATCCAGGCCGTCGGGAAGCGTCGCGGTTCCGAAATCGCTGTACGTGATCTCCACAATACCGAACATTGTACCGAGGTTGAAATAGAATCCGGCCTCCGTGATATAATCGCCTTTCACCGTAAGATAGGGCGTAAAGGACCGAGAATCACCGGCAATGCCGTAACGGGAAGCAAAGATACCGTAAAGCTGGATATCATTGCCCATACCGTAATAGAACGTGCTGGCGGCAGGAAGCATCACGTCGTCCACATAATACGTCGTGGTTCCCTGCTCCTCATTCACGGCATACGCCGTAAAGATTTCGGGAGCAACGGCAAACGTGGGCTTCGCATAGGAGAAATCCTTGGCAAACGCGCGCGCCGCCTTATAGCCGGTTTCGGTTTTGTTATACGAATTGAATTCGTTTTCTCCGAATTTTTTGAATCCGTAATCGTCGCCCGTATAAGAACGGACATCGTTATTGAGATCCGGGATCGTATACGGTCTGAAATAGCAATTGCCCGACGTCAGCGTTTCCGTGTAACCGCTGATGACGTACCCCGAAGAATAGACGCTCTTGCTGATAAGCTGAAAATCCAGGGTGTAGTTTTCAAGAGCACGCATATTGGCAAGCGCCTTGCCGAGCGCGTCGTGAACGTTGTCATGCGTAAATTTGGAAATTTTGGGAACGCCGACGGTTTCGCCGATGTTGACGGCAACGGTCAGTTCCAGCACCGAACGGTAGCCGGGAACGATCGTGTAATCGTCCTCGCTCATGGAATAAATACCCATGATTTCGTTCTCATGAATGATCAGCGCCAGATTCTTCGGCGTAAAATCATAGGGATTGGCGGAAGCAAGCATACGCGTCATAAGCGTTTTATCGCTTCCGACATACTCGTAACGCCACGTTTCGTCATTAAAGCGGAAATCGTCAACCGTCAGGCCGGCAAAACAGTTATAAAGTCCGGCGTCCGACCACGATACTTTCCGTCCGTCATCGTCGAGCATAGGCGAATACTCTTCATCGTTCATGAAGCTGACGCCCACCTGACTTGCATAACCGTCATGATTTCTGTAATAAAGGTTGGCGTCCACGCCGGAGTTACCGTCCTGATATGAAGCATACCAGTTGGTTCCGTCCATAGCGGTTCTTACGCGTGCCGTCGCCGTTTTTTCCAACGTATCGTAAAGACCGAAATTGTAAACGGAAATATTGAGAAGTCCTTCAAACGACATGCGGGTCTGCCCGGAGAGACGGTTAAGCATCTCCTGCGTCAGAGCAGGACGGGAGACCACCGTGATGACGCGGGTACCGCAAGCGGTCTCGTCGGCAAGGCTGCGCGCCTCCACTTCGACGATCTGATCGCCGTCGACATTGCTCGCCGCGGTCAGAACGCCGCTGATCGGATCAACAGTGGCAAATTCTTCGCCGCGCGTAATGCTCCATACGACCGCTTTGTCGTCGGTGCCGGTCACCACGGCTTTAAGCGTGATCTTATGACCGGCACAGACCTCGGACTTGCCATTCACCGCAACGGAAATTTCGGTTTCCGGCACAGGGGGGACATGGGATGCGTGATAGGTGGCGGCAGCGGCGTCGGAATCAAGGAATCCTGCCGCCTTCGCCACAACGGAATAATTGAAATCTGCAGAAAGATCGGTTACCTGATAGGAAGTCCCGGTAACATCCGTCGAAGTCGAACCGACCGTGACGGTATAAGTCGTCGCATTTTCGGACGCGCTCCATGTGATGAGGCCGGTATCCGAAATGGCAAGGTCGCCGGGTTTTTCAAGTTTTTTCGGAACGTTATCTTTACAGGAAACCAGCGCGGCGAGGAGCATCGCCGTAACAAGTACGAGAGATATGATTTTTTTCATGCTTCTTTACCGCCTTTCTTGCGAAGAATAACGATTGTCGTCACGGTTCCCGCCACAGCGACAACGGCGACTGCGATAAGAACGATCACCCAGGGTTTCAGACCCTTGTCTGCGGGTTCCGGATCGGGTGCGGGAGGAGTGGGGTCGTTGTTATCGGAGGGAGTGGTATCCGCCCGATAAGCATCATAAAGGTTGTTGTAACGCGTAAGCGTCAGCACAGTCCGTTCTGCGGGCGTAAGTTTTCCGAGCAGATCGGCGATCTCCTGCATAGCCGCACGCGTTTCGGATGTATAGACATCGGGAAGCGCGTCGATTTTCGCCTGCAGATTGCGTGCCGCCTGGCTTGCATTGTTCAGTTTCAGCTTTGTCAGTTCTGTCTTGGCGCCGGTAACCGTAAGCACCATTTCGTCCCATTCGGCCTGTGTATAACCGAAATCGGTAGCCTTTTGCTTCATGGCGTTCAGAGCGGCAACAGCGTTATTGATCAGCGTTTCATCGGTAAGCGAGATCACCTTGAGTTTCTTGATGGCCTCGGCATACTTAATGAAATTCGAAAGCGTCTTATCCATCGCCACATATTCGCTGCGTTGTGCGTCCGCAACTTTGCCGAAAGTGACAAGATAGCAGATACCGTCGTATCCCTCGGCGTCATTATTGGAAGGCAGGATCATGGTGATGGGTTCGGTTTTACCGAGCAGATCAATGAAGTTGCAATAGCAAAGTTCCAGACTGAACAGATCATACTGATCGTGAAGGATAGCATATCCGGGATCGCTTTCCGTCAGGGACGCGTTGCGTTTATACGAGTTTTCCCATACAGGAGCCGTGAAAGAACGGAATTCAACCACTTTCAGATTTTTATAACCGTAGAAAGCATAGTCGCCGATGAGACGAAGCGTATCGGGGAGTATGATCTTTTCGACATAGGTGTTGGCATTACCGGCATAAAGATCAATACGCACGGTTCCCTCTTTCACTTCCAGCGTCTTCATGTTTTTGCCGGCAGGAACGGAGGAAAGCTGCAGGCCTCCGGAGGGGAGAACGATATACAGGACGCCGTCCTGCAAAAGCGCATAGTCATTGATTTTTCCGGTCGTCTCCGACTTTCCGTCCGCGGTGTGAACCGCGAAATTCAGAAGTGCCGTGCAACCGTTGAAAGCCATCGTGCCGATTTTTTCAAGATCGGGAGAGAAAACGAACATCGTCAGCGCGCGGTTATTCTGGAAAGCGGCATCGCCGATCGAGGTGAGTACGGGTGCGTCAAACGCAAGCAGAGACGTTCCCTGGAACGCATAATCTCCCACGGTTTTGAGGTGCGGCGCGCTGATCCGTCCGGAAAGAGAGGTAGAAGCAAATGCGCCGGTCTCCACAGTCGTAAGCGAGGAAAGGTCGGCTGTCGTAAGCGAAGAACAGGACGTGAACGCATATTCGCCGATGGATTCGACGCGACCGAGATTGATGGTGGTGAGCGCCGTACAACCCGCAAACATATACGCGCCGATCGACTTCATGTTATCGGGAAGAACGACCGTTTCCAATGCGGGGCACTGTGCAAACAGATAGTCGCCGATCTCGGTCAGCGAGGCGGGAAGCGTGATGCTTTCCAGTTGCGTGCAACCGGAAAAAACGCCGTCGCCGAGTTTTTTCAGCGTCTGCGGCAATACCACGCTTCTGATCAGCGGTGCCGAAGGCGAACCGAGAGCCGAGTTACTATTCTGCGATGAAAAGTTCCACTCCGATCTGTAGACGGCAAACGCACCCTGACCGATCTCTTCCACAATCGGCATATTTACGGTCAGAAGCGAACCGCAGTTGATAAAGGCGTAATCGCCGATGTATTTGACATGCTGAAGATCGGCCACTGTCAAAGCGGTGCAGAAATAGAACGTTTCGTTTTCGATCCTTTCGTCAATTTTGGAAAGGTCGATGTTCTTCAGGCGGATATCTTCCGCAAAACAGCCGGCACCGAAATGCACATCGCCGGCTTCGGGCATAACGACGGTTTCAAGATAAGAACATCTCTGGAACGCGCCGAGGCCGAACGTCGAACCGGCGCCGATGGTGATCTTCTCCAGCTTGGAAGCGTAGAAAGCGCCCTCTCCGTAAACGGCATTTGCCGCCGTTTCGGTCTCCGTAATCCCCGTTTCGCCAAACGCATAAGCGCCGACGGAGGTCACGTATTTCAGGTTGTTCACCGCAGCCAGATTGGCGTCAAGACGGAACGCATGGGCACCGATTTTCACACCGGCTTCCGCAGGCAGATTCACGGTAGTGAGCGCCGTGCATTTGGCGAACGCGTATTGGCCGATCACCGTTGCGGGATTCACAATCGTCAGGGATCTGATCTTTGTGCCGGAAAAGGCGCTGTCGCCGATCACGGTATAAGCGCTGTCCAGCGTATAATCGCCGAAGTCATAGGCAATGGCGGCCAGAATCACGGTATTACCCGCCCCATTCAGAAGAAGATGTCCGTCCGCGGACACCTGATGCGCAGTGTTGCCCGCCGCAACGACAAACGTCGTCAGCGCGGTATTTTCAAAGGCGCAGCCGTTTACGGCTTTGATGCGGGTATTGACACCGAAATTCAGCGTTGTCAGGCTCTTGCAGTCGAGAAACGCATAACTGCCGAGCGCGAATTCGCAATCGGGAAGCGTTACGGTTGCCAGGCGGCCGCAATCGTAAAACGCCTGGTCGCCGATGGTATCCACTTTACCGTGGAAAACAACGTCGGTGAGATTTTTGTTTCCGGAAAAAGAAGCCCGGTCGAGTTCGATAATATCGTTATGGAAAACGACTTTCGTCAGATTGTCGCAGTTGGAAAAACAACCGACGGGAATCTGCACGCGGGAATAGATGTCAACGGTAACGAGGCCGGAATCGGAGAACATACCCTGCGACAGTTTCGTATTTTCCAAAAGCGTCACTGCGGCAAGACCCGTGCATCCGGCAAAGGCATTCACGCCCGTATTGCGCAGTTTGGAAAGATCGAGCGCCGTGATCGACGTGCAGTGAGCAAACGCACGGGCGCCGACGGCGATGGTGTTTGACAACGCAATGTCTTTCAGTTTCCCACATTCTTCAAAAGCCGACGCACCGATCGTTTCGACATGATCGAGATTGATGCTTTCCAGCTTTTTATTTCCCTGAAACGCATGTTCACGGATAATTTTCACGCTGTCCGGCAATATAACGGTCTTGAGACCGCTGCAATTGTAGAACGCGTATTTCTGAATCTCGGTGACGCCTGCGGGAATCGTCACAGAGGTCACGGAAGTATTGGCATTCGGGATTTTGTTGGCGTCATAATCTTCGTCGCTGAGTTCGATCGTCGTATCGGTATCATAGAGGCAGAACGCATAAGCACCGATATACAGAATTCCTTCGTCGTCCGGGATTACGACGTCGCCGCCGAGTCCTTTATAGGCGATCAGCGTGCGGTTTTCGATAACGAATTCACTGTTGACGACCACTTTCACATTGGCTTTCAGGTTGGAACCTTTGATGTGCAACTGAATAATGGCGGTTCCCTTTTTCAGAGCGGTAACAACGCCGTCCTGATCCACCGTTGCCACGCGTTCGTTGGTGGAAGAAAACGTGTATTCGTATCGGTCCGCCACATACCACGGGTCAATCGTATAATGCAATTTGATTTTTTCGCCGGGATAGAAGTTGATGTCGCCGCCTTCAATGGCATTGATATATTTTCTGTCGCCGGTCTTGCCGATCTCGCTTGTCTGTGCCGCGCGGGAATAGGCGAACTGTGTGTCGAAATAATCAAAACGAATCTTTTTGACTTTGTCCTCTGACGCGTCGGAAACGCTGTTGTTCGACATCAGTTGTATCCGGCGTGCGGAAGACGAATCGTCATCCGCCGCAGGATCGAGCATCATGGTATCTTCGCGCTTTTTGACATTGATGATCAGGAAGGTCTGTTTCAGATCCATTGCTTCCTGCACAAGAATGGTGGTTATACCCTCTTTGACGCCGTATACCTGACCGTCTTTTACCATGGCAACACTTTCGTTCGTACTTGTCCAGGAAAGATATTTCAGGTAATCCTTACCTTCATCTACCGTGTTATCGGCGGTGGCAAGGTACTGCGTCAGGTCAACGACTTCGTTTTCGTAAACGGAAAGGATCGTGAGGTCGGTGCCGTCCATGGTTCCGTCTTTCGTAAATTTGAAATCGCCGCGGGTGCCGGGCAACTGGCAAAGATAGATATTGGAGTTCAGCGCATAGTCGTCAATGGAGAACGCAAGCGCACTGGTTATCAGAGAATTGCTTTCCAGTTCTTCGAGATAATCGGTAATTTCAAAACGAACCACATTGTCCTTTCCCGCTTCGCTGTATACGGGGATAGGATTTTCGGTAAGGAACGTATAGCTGAGCTGGGTTCCCGAAGTGGTAAAGGCAATCGGTGTGATCGACTGTACATACTGATTGTCGTAAATCGTCATGGTCATGTAGTAACGATCTTTTTTCAGCGATTTGTCGTATACCTTTTCGTAAGTGGCTGAGCGCAAAACCGGCGCTTCGTTATCCACATAGAAATCGAAAGAGAATGAATTGCGGACGTTCTTTTTCGCGCCGCCGTCGCTGCCGTAATCGAGTTCGCCTACCATTTTGAATTCATACTGGCGGTTGTTCACCAGATTGAGTTCGGCAGTCTTCCACTTCAGATATTCGTAGTTCGGAACGGGGCTTCCGCCGTTGGAATAGGCTTTTGTGGCATTATCCACAACAAGCGTTTTGACCACTTCGCCCGTCACCTTATCGGTGATCGTGTAGGTCATCTTCTTTGCATTGCGCAAAAGACCTGCATATACCGCGGAAATGCCGTCGATAGAACCGAGCGTATCCGAAATGGCGATATGGTCGAGACTTGCGGGAATTGCTTCGTACACCGTGGTATCAATCTCGTAAAGATAGGTACCGAGCGGAATAATGTAGTTGTAGAAATAGGAGCCGTAGGGCGTTGTTGCGAAGTAATCGGCTTTCAGTTTGTCTTCATCGTCGATTGCGGCATTATGCGCTTCCGATTCCACCTCGTAATAGGTTTTATCGAACATGGGCGCTTCTGTCCAGTCGCCGTAAAACGCCAGGAAAGGAACATTCAGATCCACGCCGTTTTCCCCGATAGCTGTCATCGTGACAAAGCCTTCTACGTACATACCGTAGGGGAACAGCGAATCTATCATCTTCTTGTCGGCATCGTCGAGCGTATAAGTAACGGTAACGGAAGCCGTTTCGCCCGCCGCAACCGTGACGGTATCGCCGTCAAGCGTACCGTTTGTTACGGAAAACGTCTGCTTTCCTCCGAGAAGTTGCGGCGTTTCGGCCACAAACGTTTTGTCCGAAGACGAAACGGTCTCGGTCATTCCGATCAGCGACAATCTGTAGGAGAGGGCGCCGTCGGAAATGTTCTTGACGTTGAATTTCATGGTATAGACGCCCGTGCGTTCGGGGTCGTCTTTCAGTTCCAATTTCGTACGGTCAATACCGTCCACCGTCAGGTATGCGCCGGTGTTTACCACATTTTTAAGGCTGGCAAGTCCCGCGCCCTGTTTTCTCGGCGAATAGGGATTTCCCTCTTCGTTGATGATAATGGTGGCGGTGGACATCAGCATCTGGTTGCACATGACCGATATCTGCTGATATGTATAGTCGGGGTACTTCTCTTTCAGATACTGACGGATCAGGATAACAATACCGCAGAGGTTCGGCGTTGCCATCGAAGTACCGCTGAGTTCGTCATACCCGCCGTTCGGAACCGCGGACAGAATGTTTCCGCCGTGAGCGGTGATTTCGGGTTTCAGTTTCAGGTCGGGAGAGGGACCCCAGCTGGAGAAGTCGGACATAAACGGACCCGCCTGCTGAGAATAGTTCAGCGTCAGCGTTCCCGAAGAACGCGAAGCAAGCACCGTTCCGAGTTCCTTCGATATGGAGATCGTAGGAATATGATCCGTTTTACCCATCGACATGAGGATATCACCCTCAATGTTGTTGTAAATGATACAGGCGATGGCACCGGCGTTTTTCGCCTGCAACGCCTTATCCTCAAACGTGGTGTCGCCGCGGCGGACAAGCGCCACTTTTCCCTTGACATCAATCGAGGAATAGTTGGCCTTCATACCGACGCCCGGTACGGTCACGTATTCAAGGTTGGCAACCTCCGTCTTTGTCAGGCCGAGGTCTTCGTACAATTCTGCGAAAAAGTCGTTCTGATCGCCGGAAATCGAGTTGGATTCCGAGAAGAACAGAATTCTCTCGTTGTTGGCGACAAGGTATTTGCTCTTTGTTCCGCTGATAGAAGCCACGGAAAGAGCCGGAGCGTAAGTGGAGGGAGAACCGACCGTGCCCGAATCGGGGTTGGTCACCTTGTTCGTGTTGCCCTGCTCGCCGCCGAATGCGGAACTGTAACTGTTGCTGGCGGCGGTGATAAGGCTGATGCCGGCGGCATTGATTTTATCATACACCGTATTGATGGCGTTGCCGTCCGCTTCGCGCGAAAAACCGCAGGAAGAACCGAGCGACATATTGATGGCGTCCACGCCGAGAAGAACGGCGTCTTCAAGAGCGGCCAGAATATCCTCGGTTTTACCGCCGTCGTCAAGGTCGGGGAAAACTTTCATCAGAACAAGCTGTGTATCCACCGCAACGCCGGTGATTCTGTCGTCTTTACCGCCGATGATACCCGCCACATGCGTACCGTGTTCGGAATCATAGGGGTATACGTCCACGTCCTTATCCGCATAGTCGAATACAAACGGAATTTTCTTGTTGATGTATATATCTTTGAGCTCTACCGTTTTACCGAGTTTTGCGGCATTGGTAGCGGCAAGAATCGCGGCCACGTCTCTGTCGGTGATCAGAAGATTGCCGGTGTTCGGCATTTGCTGGAAAACCGTATGGCTGAGTTCAAAGCCGGAGTCGAGAACGGCAACCGCTGTTCCCTTACCCGTGAAACTGACGCTGCCGGAATCGAAAATACCGGTATCGTAAATATCCACGGCATTGATAATACCCGAAGCGTCGGTACCGCTGATCGCCTGCGGGCGGTTATAGGTTTCCGAAAGAATGGTATTCTGTACTTTGGATAGTTTACCGATCTTGCGGAAATTGCCGTACGTGGTCTTCACCGCAACGGCATTCATGATCGTAGTATACGAGCACTGTACGCTGTCGATCAGGCCTTTGGCGGTCAGTTCGCCGATCAAAGCGTCCTGTTCGTCAAGGATAGCCGTCAGCTTTTCCTTGCCTTCTTCGGTTTCGGCAAATTCCGCCACCGATTTTCCGGCATTTTCGCCGTCGAGATAAGCGTCGATCAGCGATTTTCCCGGCAGAGACACAATAGCGACAATGACGTCGTCATTTTTATAACCGCCGTTTTTCTTCAGATTTTCGGCCTTGATTTTCGAGAGCATTTGCTCTTGTGTCAAGGAAAGTCCGGTATTGAAAATCTGCAGCTGTTCCGGATCATTCGATCCGTTTCCGTTATCCGACGGATTGACAACATCTTTGCAGGAAGTCATCACCGTCAGGAAAACCATGACGAGAATCAGAAGACAGGACAGCGCGGAAAGAATTCTTTTTTGCATGAAAAGAGTCTCCTTATTTTTAAGCGCATATTAAGCATGAAGCCAAAGGCGCATCAGCAACATCGTACAAAAGAAGCAGAATATAACAATAAATAATGCGGGAAGAAAGCGTGCGAAACCTGCGCGGATCGCCGCTCTTTTCTCTTTGCGATTCAGTCCGACCCGGTCTTTCGGATCGGTTTTTCCGTTGGCTTTTGTGAAAGCGGACATATCGTAAACGGTATGCCCGTCATCCACATAATGTGTTTTTTTCTTTTTATCTTTTTCGGTTTTCTTTTTCATCGGTTTTTATTTCCCGGAAAAGGACGTTTCTTCGCGGCCGCCTGTTCAAGTTCCTCCGCCTCTTTGCGTTTTGCCTCGGCGACATAACTGTCGGCGTTGCGGAGAATCTCCTCATCGTAAAGATGGCAGGCGACATGGTGACCGGGGGAAACCTCGGAATATCGCGGCGCCACGCAAGAGCAAACTTCCATACAGGAACTGCATCGCGTATGAAATTTGCATCCTTTGGGCGGGTTTGCCGGCGAGGGGATATCCCCTTCCAGTATCACACGGTTCATTTTAACGTCGGGATCGGGAACGGGAACCGCGGAAAACAAAGCTTTGGTATACGGGTGAAGCGGATTTCTGAAGATTTCCTCCGTCTCACCGAGTTCCATCATATTTCCGAGATACATGACCAGAATCTGATCGGTGATATATTTCACGACCGAAAGATCGTGGGAAATAAAGACATACGTAAGGCCGATCGTTTTCTGAAGATCCTTCAGAAGATTGATAATCTGCGCCTGAATGGAAACGTCAAGAGCGCTGACAGGCTCGTCGCAGATAATCAACTTCGGCTTTACGGCAAGCGCCCGCGCAATACAGATACGTTGGCGCTGACCGCCGGAAAATTCATGCGGATAACGGCCATAGTACTGCGGGCGGAGGCCGCATTTCTGCATGATGTCGAGAACGTAGGCGTGCACTTCTTCTTTCGGCACGATATGATGGACGCGCACCGCCTCCGAAATAATGTTGCCGACCGTCATACGGGGCGGCAGACTGGAGTACGGATCCTGAAAAATCAGCTGTATATCGGTGCGGAATTTCTGCATCTGCGCTTTATTCAGATGCGTAATATCCACGCCCTCAAATATAACGCGGCCGCCGAGCGGGTCATAAAGACGCAGAACCGTTCTTCCGAGCGTGGTCTTACCGCAACCGGATTCGCCGACAACGCCGATCGTCGTTCCGCGTTTCACTTCAAAGGAAACGCCGTCCACGGCGCGCAGATAGGTCAGCGTTTTGCCGAACAGGTTCTTTTCAATCGGAAAATATGTCTGCAGATTTTCCACTTTGAGAATGACGTCATCCGCAGTCAACGCATCGTTTTTCATGTTTTCCGTCATTTCGTCACCTCCCCGTCCTTATTCTGATACAGGTAGCAGGAGACCCAATGCGTATCCGACACCTGTATGCCGTCGGGATAAGCACCCGTGCAGGCCGGAACGCATCTTTCGCATCTGCCTTTGAAATAACAGTGATTGGGCATATTGATGGGACTGGGAACCTGCCCCGGAATGGAATAAAGCGGTTCGTTTGTATCGGAGTTTATCATCGGTTTGCTTTTCTGAAGTCCGATGGTATAGGGATGAAGCGGATTATGGAAAATATCCTGCACCGTTCCTTTTTCAATGGCACGGCCGGCATACATGACGATCACTTCATCGGCCATTTCGGCAATAACGCCGAGGTCATGCGTGATCAGCATGATGGAACATCCCTCTTTCTTCTGCAGATCGCGCAGAAGTTCAAGAATCTGTGCCTGAATCGTCACGTCAAGGGCGGTTGTCGGCTCGTCGGCGATGATCAGCTTCGGTTTCCCGGCAAGCGCCATGGCGATCATAACGCGCTGGCGCATACCGCCGGAAAGTTCGTGCGGATAGGAAGCATAGGTATGTTCCGGCATGGCAATGCCCACCTTACGGAGCATTTCGATACTGTATTCACGCGCCGCTTCCTTGGTAATATCAGGCGTATGCAAAAACGAAACTTCGTCAAGCTGATAGCCGATGGTAAACACCGGGTTAAGGCTCGTCATCGGTTCCTGGAAGATCATCGTGATGTCTTTTCCGCGAATCTTATACATAGCCTCGGTCGGCATTTTGGTGATATCGTATGCGAGCGTACGTCCCTCAGCATCGGTACCGAGATCGCCCGCATTGAAGCGGATTTCACCGCCGACGATCTGCCCCTGAGGCGCCTGAACCAACTGCATAATGGAAAGCGAAGTAACGCTCTTACCGCAACCGGATTCGCCTACAACACCGACAATTTTATTTTTCGGAATATCGAATGAAACGCCGTTTACGGACATGACAGTACCGTTATCGGTAAAGAAACAGGTCTTCAGATTGTCGATTTCAATGATATTGTTATCATCGTGCATCGGAACGGTATATTCATCCACCGTTTTCTTACGTCGTTTTTCCGCCTCGTAAAACTTCATCTGCTGTACGTTGTAACGGATGATCCGACGGCTTTCCTTTAAGGAAATATACTGTTTGTTCTTTTCCTTCATTATTATTTCCTCGCCTTCGGGTCCATAGCGTCGCGCAAACCGTCACCCACAAAATTGAATCCGAGTACCGCAATAACGATCATGATACCGGCGGGAAGCCACATATTGACGTGATAATTCAGCACCTGCGGATCGTTTGCCGTTGCAATCATGGTACCCCATGCCGCTTTCGGAAGCTGTACGCCGAGGCCGAGATAACTCAGCGTGGACTCATACAGAATGACGCTGCCGAGACCGAGCGTCATGGAAACGATAAGTTGCGGCATGACATTCGGAATCAGATGCAGAAAGATTTTGCGCCATGTGGGAATGCCCATGACTTCGGTAGCGGTGATATATTCCTGTTCGCGCAAAGAGAGAATCTGTCCGCGGACAAGGCGCGCCACACCGCTCCAACTGAATATTGTGATAATGGCCATCAGGATGTAAATGCGTTTATCCGGCTCAATCTCCCACGAGTCGATTACGGCGGAAGCAATGAGAAGGATCGGCAATGTCGGTATACAGTTGAAAATATCGACAATACGCATGATGAGCTGATCCACCCAACCGCCGAAATAACCGGAAATACCGCCGAGAATCACGCCGATCAGCGTTTCCATAATAACGACGATAAAACCGATCGTCAGAGAAATCCGGCCGCCGTACATCAGGCGGACAAACACGTCCATACCTTTGTCATCGGTTCCGAGAAGATGTTCGGAATCCGGCGAAGCATAGGAATTTGTGCCGCTGACGTGTTCCACGACTTCGACAACTTCAATCTTTTCGCCGTTCGCGTCTTTCACGAAATTGCCGGCTTCGTCTTTCAGATAATAGGTCTTTGTGATCTGTTCCACGACCTCACGGCGATCGACCGTTTCCTCGTCCCACGCGGAATACATAAGGGGGCCGAGAAAGGAAAACAGGAATAGAAAGACGATCATAACAAGGCCGACGATCGACAGTTTTGAGCGGAAAAAGCGGCGGAGAACAAGCCGCGCCGGGCTCATTTCCTTATAATTGACTTCCTCTTCGCCGAGACTGCTGTCTATTGAGGGTTCTTCCGGCAAACCGTCATCCGTAGGAAGCACTTCTTCATCTGTAATTATGTTTTCATTCATATCCATGTGCTTCACCTCCCCAGTTTCACGCGGGGATCGACCACCGAGTACATAATGTCGGAAAACAGCGTTCCGATGATGGTCAGAACGGCAAGAAACATATTGTATCCCATGACAAACGGAATGTCGCCGTCTTTCAATGCCTGATAGGCAAGGCGGCCGATACCGTCAATACCGAACACCTGTTCGGTAATCATCATGCCGCCGAAAAGCGACGGCAGGATACCGGCAAGCAGCGTGGCGAGCGGTATCATAGTGTTACGGAACGCGTGTTTATAGATGACCGTCTTTTCGGACAAGCCTTTGGCACGTGCGGTACGGATATAATCCGCATTGAGGACTTCGAGCGTATTCGTACGCGTATACCGCATAAGGCCGCCGATCGAAAGCAGAACGCTGACGAAGATCGGAAGCACAAGATGCTGTGCAATATCGCCGAATTTTGTCATGACGCCGATAAAATTATCGGCATAATCCTTTGTGGCATAAACAAGACCGTTGGCCGGAAGCCAACCGAGATCCACCGAGAATATTTTGATAACGATAGCGGCGAAGAAGTATGTCGGCAAAGAAAGGCCGATCATGGTAAACACCGTAACCGAATAATCCCGTATCGAATACTGGTGCGTGGCGCTGGAGATTCCCAGCGGAATCGCAATCAGAAATTGCAGGATTGTGGCAATAACAGCAATGGAAAATGATATCCACATATTTTCTCCGATGACCTGCGCCACCGGCTTTTCGTATTTGAATGACGTGCCGAGATCTCCGCGCACGAGATTCCCTACCCATTTCAGGTAGCCTTTAACGATGCCGCCGAACGAAGAATCACCGATTCCGTACAATTCCTTGAAACGTAAGACGTCCGCTTCTTTTATGGCACCCGTTTGCAGTTGCGTGCTGAATTTCAGATCCACGTAGTCATTCGGCATCATGCGCACCATCGTGTAAATAATGACGGATACGCCGAAAAGAATGACGACGGAGATCAGCAGACGCTTTACAATATATTTAAACATATTTTCACCCGTATACTGGTTTCATGTATTTCTGCCCCACCGCAAGGCAAGGCTTTTCCCGCCGACTACGCGGCGGGAAACGGTTTCCTTATCTTTCCGTATTATTGGTTACGAGAGATACTTTATCAAGATCGCTTGTCAGTCCCTTGTACGAAGAAAGGTCTTCTTCGGGAGTCAGCGTGCTGACGTCGATCTTGTCGGTATTGTAGGCAAAAAGGTCGTCGCGCTGATAGGTAGGCAGTTCAATGGCCAACTGCATGACGATGTTGAGCGCCTGTTCATAAATCTTTGCACGCTTTTCCTCGTCCGTTGTTTTACGGCCTTTATCAATCAGGTCGGAAAGCTGCTGTACAAGCGCGAGTTCCGTGTCATACTTACCGCCGTTGTTCTGTTTAATCTGTCTGTAGCCCCAGTTCCAGGTGGAAGTTGCCGTGGAATCAATGTGATAGACCTGATACATATCAGGGTCGATCGTAGAGCCCCAGGCGGCCGCCCATACGGTAAGTTCGCCCGTCGCCAGTTTTTTCAGCGCGTTGGCGTCGGTGGTAACCGTGATCTGGAAGCCGATCTGGTTCAGAAATTCGCCTGCATGCCACATGGCCTGCCATGCGGGATGGTCGGTGGCTTCACCTGCAATGGTGAACGTGTAACGGAGAACGGAACTGCCCTTCTGGTAAACGCCGTCGCCGTTCAGCGTGTAGCCGGCGTCTTCCACGATACCGCGGATAAACTCCTGCTGTTCTTCGGACGTGAAGGTATCGCCCGCCTTCTTGCCTTTCTTCTGGCAGAATTCTTTATATGTGGGATTCACGACATTCAGGTTTTCCGGTACTTTGCCGCCGATGTAAGGATAGTAAGCGGTTGCGCCTTCGGGATATGCCCAGTTGGCGTGAGACATGGAGCGGTAGATCGGAATAGCCGTCGTTTTATAATAGTCCACACATTCCTGTGTATTGATGCTGTGCATGATAGCCTGACGCACGCCGAGATCCGGCACTTTGCCGGCATTGATGCCGATATAGCCGTAACCGGAAGTTTCAATCGACGTGTGTCCGATACCGTCGGACTTCTTCTGATCAAGTTCTTCGATGGTTTCGGGTTTTGCATTGGGTTCCGCAAAGTCAATTTCCTTATTGTAAAGCGAGTTCAGCATCTGAGCCGAAGAAACGACCTGGAAACGAACCTTGTTGATCTTGGCGGGACCCATCAGGTAATAAGGATTTCTTTCAAAATAAATCAGACCGAGGCTGTAGAAATCACCGGCTTTGATATTGGTGATACCGCCGCTCGATTTGCTGGCGGCATAGGGGCCGGCACCGACGGGAACGCCCACTTTATCGGGGTTTTTCACGACCTGTTCCATGAAGTCCGGCGAAGAACGCTCCACGCCGAAATGAGAAACGTAGTCGAACGCGGCAATGTGCTCCGCGTCGGAGTAATAATACATCGGAGCGACGGCAAAGGCAAAGTTCCAGATGGCCTTCGGGTCAACACCGTTAATGGTGATGGAAAGCACTTCGTTACCGGTTGCCACGGAAAGATCGTCGTTATACGTCGGAACGGCATATTCAACGCCGTTAACGGTTACGGGAGCAAGACGGTTGGCAAACTGAATACCGGAGATATTCGGATATTTCAGGGTCGAACCGCTGAAATACGCGGACAGTTCCTGATTGGCGATATAGGTATGGAGCGTCGTGGAAGTACCCCAGTAATTCACAACCGTGGAGATTGCGTCGGGGATATTGGCCTTGAACACCCATTCGATCCCCTGCTCTTTTGTCCACGTTTTCACTTCCGCGGCACTGCCGCAAGCGTATGTGAGTTCGTGGTCTTTCTTGTTCCACGTGATATAGCCTTCATTATAAAGGAAAGCTTCCACATCAGTGGTCAGCAGGTTTTCGTATACCTGTTTGTTTTCATCATAGAATTTGATGTCCTGATAGGAGTTCAGCGCATTGGAATAATCGCTTTCCAATTCTTCGCGGAAATACTCCAGTGCTTTCAGATAATCTTCCTTGATGTGCGCATAGGAAGAACCGTTTTCCGCGGCATATGTTTCAAGCGCCGTAACGAAGGTTTCGGGCGTGTAATCGGAGCGTTCCTCAAGAAGTTCGGTCGCGGCGCTCACAAGCGCGTCGATACGCGCGGTGGCGTTGATCTCGAACTGTTCCATGAAATGATCCTGTTCGTTCTCATCCGATTCCTGCGTGCGGTATTCTTTCAGACCGACAATATCGGTGGAATAGATCGTGCTGGAGCCGGTGTACATCGGATCAAGGTAAACATACAGATTGAAAAGAACGTCGCGCATGGTCAGAGCGGAGCCGTTGGAATACTTCACGTTGTTTTTCAGAACGAAATAATAGGTCGTCTTCTGATCGACATCGGGAGTTCCCGTCGTCACGATCTGAAGATCCTTTGTGACAACAGCATACTGATCCCCATATGTATAGCCGCCTTTTTTATCGTTGCCGAGCATGGAAATCTGCGTCATACCTACAACATTACTGTCGGTTGCAGAGGTGGAAAAGAAAGGGTTGAACACTTTGTCGACTTCCAGAGTAGAAAAGACAAGCGGGTCTGTTTCGTTGTTATAGTATTTCTTGTCTTTGTTGCCGGCGCAGCCGAAGAGGCTGAGAAGGCTCAGAAGTGTTGCGGACAAGAGTAACAGCGCAACGAGTTTTTTCATGGGTTTTACATTCATGGTTTGTGTTTATCTCCTCATAAATTATAATCGGGTTGAAATGGCCTTGCACAGGAGGCCGTTTATGAACCGGCGATCGCCTGTTTAAAGATGATCGTCAGATTATCGAAAGTCGACGTGTCACCGTCCGCACGATAACAGCACGGAAGCGTTTCTTCCACCGTCAACTGCCTGTCGGCAACGAATTCTTTCGGTAATTTCTTTATATTCCATGTGGCGTCCACTGTGACGCCGGTCAGGGTCGCGCCGCTGATTTTCATGGCCAGCGGAGCAACGAAAATACGTTTCGTTTTTGCCAGTTCCGTATCTATCGTCACCGTAAAATCCGTAAACGACACATTGCGCAGCGTTGCGCCGCGTAGACTGCGGAAGAGGCTGATGCACAGAAGGCCGCCTTCCTCGTAAAGATCGGCGTCGCTCACAAGGTCGGACGCTTCATATACGAGCAGGAAATTCTTCACGGTATAACCGTTACCCTCAATTGTGCCTTTGTAATCGCCGAAGCCGCCGAACTGCGCGCCTCCGAAATCAATATCGTTCATCAGATACAGGTTGCCGCTTTTACCCGCGGTAAGATCGGCCGCCGTCCGTACGATTTTGTAACTTCCCTGTATGTAATCGCCGAAGACCCGGATGGTAAGATCGGCGTCGCCGCCCGGATGTCTGAAGTCCGGAGCAAGCGGATTGCCGTCGGCGTCGCGGAACTGACCGGTAAAGGTATACCCCTCACGGGTATCCGCATAATTCAGGTAATCGTCAAAAAGTTCGCCCGCTTTTACGGAATACGAATTCAGAACGTGCGTTTCACCCGCGTCGTCACGGTAGCAGATTTCAAATGCATAATGCGTTTCCTTTTCCCAGTGCGCGTACAACGTCACACCGTCCGTGCCCACCTTGTCACGGCTGAAATCCCACTTATCCGCATATGACACCGAGCCGTCGGCGGCAACGGTACGCGTTTTATACCAGCCTTCGAGCACAAAGCCGACTCTTTTAATGGCTACCCCCGACAGTTTATCGGGAGCGGAAACCGTGCCGCTGCCGGTATTGTGGAAATCATAGTACTGCGTTACCGCACGGTCACAGTTCTGATATGTTCCGCCCTCCAGTTCATAGATCACCTTGGTGTAATCCGTATAGTCGCGGGAATTGCGACCGCAACCGACAAGCATCAAGGATAAAAGGACGGGTAATGTGAGCAGTAGAAATCGTTTTTTCATGTTTTTTCGGGCGACCGCCCGAACCTCCCGGATAAATGATGAACCGTCCGCTTCCGAACGGCCGGTACGCCGGATCATCTCCGCGCACCGTCACACGCGCCGGTAACTACATAAAAATGAGCAGGCGCGCACGCGTAAGAGAGAGAGCTTGCAAGAGAACAGTCAATCCGTTGCAAGCTCAAAGAAACCCTATGTTGGGAATTATAGCACAAAATCCAAGTGGTGTCAACCGATGACACATATTTTTATAACTTATCTACAAGATTTGTTTGATTTGGCCAGATTTTCTGATGGAGAACCGGTCATTTTACGCGAAAATATGTATTATATGCAATAGTATGCGAATTTTTATTCACGACATGACACGAAATGTTTACAAAAAGTTTCTTTTTTTGTCGTTTGGAGGCGAAAAGCGAAACATAACGAAAAACAGCTGAAATGAAAGACGGAAAAAAGAACTATGCAATGACAGCTTCATATGTCCCGATTGCCTCTCACATCGTCGTACCGGCAGAAATATGTTCTCCGTGTATTCCGAAAATGGAGCGACGTCTTCTTTTGACGTATCCGTCTTGCAAAAAAACAAAAACAATTTTGCGGAAAGACTTTACAAACAGGAAAAAATGTGTTATACTCTATATAAATTCTACCCGTAGCCCAGCTGGATAGAGCGATGGACTCCGACTCCATAGGTCACAGGTTCGAATCCTGCCGGGTAGGCCAAAAAAATGCTTCGGCACAACCGAAGCATTTTTTATTTTTCTTCTGCGGAAGCGCCGTACAAACGGCGTCCGTATACAACACGAAAAGTCAATATGTCGGCGCATTTATCCAAGAATCGGTTTGCGCCGTTTCCCATAACAACATCTAAGGAGAAAAGGTATGGATGCACAAAAAAAATTCGACCTCCTGTCGATGGGAGAAATTTTATTGCGCCTTTCCCCGTTGCCAAACGAGAAACTTGCCCGCGGCGAACTTCTGGAAAAGCGGATCGGCGGTGCGGAACTGAACGTCGCCGCAGGCGTGGCCATGCTCGGCCTGCACACCGGATTCATTTCAAAAATACCAGACAACAAAATAGGCGATTTTGCAAATAATACTTTACATTATTACGGAATTTCCGGCGATTATCTCCTGCGCGATACCAATAAAGACGCACGGCTCGGCATTTATTATTACGAGGGCGCCGCAGCTCCCGGCAAACCGGCCGTTGTTTATGACCGCCGTCATTCTTCCGCACTCTCGCTGACGAGCGACGAACTTCCCGACGAAATCTACCGAAGCACGCGCGCTTTTCACACAACGGGCATTACCCTTGCGCTCGGCGGCGCCATTCGTGAAACTGCCGTCGACGCCATCCGCCGATTCAAGGAAGCCGGCGCGCTGGTCTCTTTTGATGTCAACTTCCGCGCCAATCTTTGGAGCGAAGAAGAAGCAAGAGAATCGGTCAATCGTATTCTGCCGTATGTCGACGTGTTTTTCTGTTCCGAAACCACCGCCCGGCTTACATTCGGCAAAAAAGGCGACCTGCGGGATATGATGAAAAGCTTTACCGAAGACTATCCCATTTCCGTCGTGGCGTCGACCGAAAGAATCGTGCACAGTCCGAAGTGCCATACTTTCGGTTCTGTCATCTATGACGCGAAGCAAGACGCTTTTTATGAAGAAGAACCCTACCGCAATATTGAGATTGTCGACCGGATCGGAAGCGGCGACGCCTATATTGCCGGCGTACTGTACGGATTGCTCGGACATAACGGCGATTGCCGTAAAGCGCTTGCATACGGCAATGCGTACAGCGCTATGAAAAACACCGTACCGGGCGACCTTCCTTTCTGCACGCGAAAAGAAATCGACCGCATCATCGCCCGCCATCATGACGGCGACGGTGCGGAAATGGATCGCTGACTGTTCCGAGGCAAAACCAACTACTCCGGGGCAAATGCGACTGTTCCGGGGGTAAAATCCAACTACTCCGGGGCAAAACCAACTACACCGGAGCAAAAAACGAAAAAAGAAGAGGACGGACACAAGTTCCGCCCTCTTCTTTTTACAGAGAGCAACCGGTTCAATGCTTTTTCTTCTTCTCCGATTTTCCTTTAAAATGGATACGCACTTCAAAATGATTCCCGCACTGCGGACAAACGGCACCATGCTTTCCCTTCACTTTCGGAAAGCGCAACACGGCATGACACGCAGGGCATTTACGGAAAACATGCGTTTTCCGGTCGCGGAAGCGGCATTTTTGCAAGCGAAAGAAGGAAGCGACGGCGCCCACTATGCGCAAATACACGGCATTTTCGCGCTTCCGCGCTTCAATATTCCGCGAAAAAATGCGAAAGAACATAAAGGCAAAGCAAAGAAAGGCAACGCCGTAAAAGATCCATCGGATAATGCCGCGTGTAAAAACGGCGGTAATCAACAACAGAAGTTCAATAACAAAAAGAAACTTGTAAAATGCGTCCACGCCGTACCGTCCGTACATAAAACGGCAAAAACGGTCATACAGTTTCATAAAACCACCCGCTTAATATTTATATATTTACATTTATTAAAGTATAGCAAAATTACACTGCATATGCAAGTGTTTTCTGTTATCATTCTGTGAATTTCCGATGATTTTTCATGGCAATATGCTCTACGGCCGCCAACGGGATATTTTGTGGAAAAATATCCCGTTTTTACCGCATCTATTGACATTTTTCAGCAAAATGTGGTATACTGTCAGAAAAAAAGCCAAAGGAGGCTGTTATGTCGCGTATAACCGATATAGCCTATGGAAGCGATCCGCTTCAGACATATGACCTGTATACGCCCGATTCCCTTTCCGACCGCTACCGTACGATCATTCACATTCACGGCGGCTCTCTCTCCGGCGGTACAAAGAAGCCCCACCCCTATATTGACGACCTCGTCCTTTACGGATATGTCTTCGCCGATGTCAATTACCGGCTTCTCCCCGCCGTCACGGTCAATGACATTCTCTCCGACTGCGCCCATGCCGTAAAGAAGATCATAGATCATCTGCCGGAAGAAAAAAAGCGCGGTAAAATCTTTCTTGCCGGAGATTCCGCAGGCGGATATATCGTTATGATGTTGCTTTTTCGGCGCGATCTTCTCGAAAAAGCCGGCGTTCCCTATGATGCCATCGGCGGATTTCTTCTTGACGACCCCATGTTTTTACCGAATTTTGAGGAGTTTTCCAAAAAAGAAAACTACATAACCGATCTTTTGTGTGATCCCGCCTGCCCGATCTCTTATATTGAAAAAAACGCCCCGTATCCGCCCATGTATTTTCTCACTTACGGAAAAAGTATTCACGGATTTCCGGAGTTCACACACCTTGCCGTGGCAACGCTTTTCCGCTTCGGATACGGCGACCGCGTGAAATTCTCCTTTTTCCCCGATTATCCGCACTGCGGCAATTTTGAAGCGCCGCCCATCGACGGTGTGAACGCCTATTCCCATTACAGTCATAAATTCTATACTTCCGTAAAGGATTAAAACAATGGCAACAAAGAAACATAACAAAAAGAAAAATCAACGGCAAGGAAGACAGAGCGCCGTCATTCTTGCGATAGTCGTCATTCTCGTTATCGCCGCCATCGCCGTTTTGCTTTATCTCAACCGTGACAAGGTGCGGGATTATATCGACAAATGGTTTGACGATATCTCCACGTCCGACGAAGACTCCTCCCGTTCCGAAAGCAGTGATTCCCTCTCCGGCGAGGATCCGTCCCACTCCGAAATTCTGACCGCCGGCGACGTGGAAATTCACTTTCTCGAACTCGGCAACAAATACACCGGCGACTGCACCTATATTCGCGTCGGCGACATTGATATTCTGATCGACGCGGGATCGCGACAAAGCAGCGCGGCAACCATTTCCGCCTATCTCGATCGCTATATCACGGACGGCGTAATCGAATACGTCATTGCCACACATGCCCATCAGGATCATATCGCCGGATTTGTTTCCACGCAGACCTGCGACAGTATCTTCAAGCGGTATGAGTGTAAAAACATTATTGATTTTGCATTGACAAACGCCGAAAGCAAAATATATACCGGTTATATCGCGGAGCGCAATGCCGAAGTGGAAGCCGGAGCGACGCACTACACTGCCGCCGAAATGATTCTTTCCGACAAAGCGGAGATTGACCTCGGCAACGGCGTGAAAATGACGATCCTCGACAACTATTATTACTATAACGAAAGCAGTGACGAAAACAATTACTCGGTGTGTATGCTCCTGACGCAAGGCAGTTTCCACTATCTGTTCACAGGCGACCTTGAAGCGGACGGCGAAAAAAGATTGGTGCAACTGAACGATCTCCCCGAAGTCGAACTCTTCAAAGCGGGTCATCACGGCTCCTATACCGCGACGACCGACGCCCTGCTTTCCGTCATCAAACCGAAGCGCATTGCCGTTTGCTGTTGCGCCGGAAGCACGGAATACACCAAAAATCCGCTGAATACCTTTCCGTCACAGGCATTCTGCGACCGTGTTGCTCCCTATACAAAGGAAGTATACGTAACCACGATGGCAACGGACACCGGTTTTAAACCGTTTAACGGAAACATTATTATTGAAGGAAAAAACGGTATTATCACCGTCACCTGTTCTGAAAATAACACATGGCTTTGTTACACGGCGTGGTTCAAAGAAAACCGTACATGTCCGCCCGAATGGAAAAACGAAGATTAAAGAAAAGCGGTTGAGCCGACGGCTCAACCGCTTCTTTTATTCTTTATTGTCAGCGTTATTTTCGTTCTCCGGGGAAACGTTTTCGGCGCCGTCTTTTCCGGAAGGCGCTTCCGCGACCGTCTTTTCTTCCGGAGGCTCCGCCTCCGTTTTATTATCGGCGGGGCGCGCCGTACCATCGGGTTCCGGGTCGCCTGTACGGCGGTCGCGCGGACGGAAGTCATCGTCAAGAGAGAGATATGAGGAGCGCTCCACCTTGCGCCAGATCGCGCGGTCAAAGGCGGCCGTCACGACAAGGGGGAGATTGGAAAACATAAATAACGGATAGGTAAATGCCGAAAAGAGCTTTTTCGATGTCGGCGCATGAATACGCGGCCATTCCGAAATCAGAATATATACGCCATACAGGAAGAACAGGAAGTATGGAAACGCCAGTATCAGGAATAGCCTTTCGACAAAGACCGTGACCGTAAGAGCGCCGAGCGCAAATGTGACTATCGTGGTAAAAAGCGAAGAAATCAACGCTACAAGACCGAAAAATGCAAAGAAGAAAAGCGAAAGAAGCATATCGGCAGGCGCAAAACGCGCCTTGCATACAGACATTTTCAGAAGTGAGCCGCCGTAATGGCCGAGTACGCGGAGATGCCCTTTCGTCCAGTAACTGCGCTGACGAAGAGAATCGGAAAACGACGCGGGATTTTCATTATACAGGATCGCTTCTTCCGCATAACCTATACGCGTGCCGCGCAAAAGACAGAACGCCGTAAATTCCGTGTCGTCCGCCGGAGAAAAGAACTGCCAGCCACCGGTATTTTCTATCAGCGCACGGTCACACAGAAATCCCGTTCCCGAAACAACGGCGTCACTGCCGAGGCGCATACGGGCACGGTTCATACATTGCGATTCTCCCATAAAAAACAGGCCGTAACCCGCGCTGACCCAGCTTTCACCGAAATTTTTGGTATTGCGGACGCCCGTCACCACCTGATACCCGTCGGAATACATGCGATTCATCTCGGAAACATAGTGCGCGTCCAGAACATTGTCGGCGTCACAAATAATGTAGGCGTCCGGCAGATCCTCGGTCGGCAACGTACGGTGTATCTCGCCGAGCAGAAAATTCAAAGCGTACCCTTTCCCCGTCCGCCGTTTATTCTGCCTTGAAAACACGGTCGCACCGCTTTCCGCGGCAATACGCGCCGTATCGTCATCACAGTTATCCGCCGCCACAAAAACCGACAGCATTTCTTTCGGATAATCCTGCTTGGCGATGCTGTCCAAAAGATACGGCAATGTTTTCTCTTCATTCCGCGCAGAGATCAGAATACCGATTCTGTGAATCTTTTCTTCTTTATGCGCTTTCTTTTTGAAGAACAACGGAACAAACAAAAAGAATAAGCGATACAGTCCGCAAAGACAGAACAGACATATAAAAAACAACGCAATATGATTCAAGATGGCAATCAGCATATGTACACCCCTTTGCACGGCGGCTTCCTTTACCGCCACGCCGCAAGTTATCAATCTGTAAAAATGCAAACCGCACTTTACATTTCTCTATATATTTCAGTATAAAAGCAACCGATCTTCTATCGGCGAAAGCGTACGGTTATCCAAACGGAACCGCGATACTCTCCTGCTTCTTTTATTTTAGCACATTCCGCAGAATTTTGCAACCGTTTGCGGAATTTTTATATATCGTCTCCATGCGCCGTCATGGTTTTGCGGAACGCGCTCGGCGATATTTTCATTTTTCTCGAAAAGAATTTTGAAAACTGCAGGCCGTCCGTATATCCGACCGCAAGTCCCACCTCTTCCACCGACAGATTGCTTTCCCGCAACAATCGTTTGGCGTGGCGGAGGCGCACCTCGGAAAGATAATTCTTCGGCGAAATCCCCGCATACTTCATAAATATATTATACACGTACTGTGCGTCGATATGTTCGCATTGCGCCGCCGTCATCACCGTGACCGGATGCATGTAATACGTGTCGAAATATGCCTTGATATTGGCAACATGAATTTCCGGTAACGGAAGGATATTGTTGGTCTCATTTTCCGTGTGCATGGCAAAAATACGCAAAAGTATGCTTTGCGCTTCCAAAGCGGCAAGAGCCGTACAACCGCGTAACGTGTATTCATCGATCAACTTTTCAAGACTGCGTGCAAAAGCGAAAGAAAAAATACCTTTTTCATTACAGCGAAGCAGAGGAAGAAGATTTTCCGTCCCCTGTTTTTCAAAAGATATGTAAAAATAGCGCCATGGAGCCTCCGCGTCTGCACGGTGCGCATCAATTTCTCCGGGACAGATCAAAAAACCCTGACCTTTTTCTAAAGAAATGCCGCGGAAGATCCCCTTTCCCTCCAGAATGTAATGGATCACACAGGTGTCGCGTGGTTCATTATTGACACAGGGATGACTTTCAGACGGCAAAAGTCCGAGCGCCTGTACGTGCGGAAAAAGCGGCGACTTTCCATATACCGAAATATCCGATCTCATATTTATCACCTCATAGTATGATTTTACCATAAAAAACTATGATTTGTCAATTGTTATTTTTCCGATTTCCTGTATAATGAAGGTAACGTCAATATGACGCATAACATTCTTCAAGTTTGAGGTATTTTTATGGATTTCAGCAAAATGACACTTCGTGAAAAAGTCTTTCAGACCATTATCGCTCCTTCCCGCTGTCTGAAGCAAGCCGGCAGCATCGAAGAATTTTTTAAAAAATACCCTGTAGGCGGCATTTATTATGCCAAACATTGCGGTGCTCCCGATCTTGCCGCATTGATGGAAAGCGGTACGGCAGGCGACGAACGCGAATACATTCTCGCATGCAAAAAAGCCTCCCGCTACCCCCTCATCGTTTGTGCAGACAGTGCAAACATCGATGACGACGGACTGGATCTTTCCTGCTTCTCAGCACTCGGCGCTACGCGTGACGAAGACCTTGCCTACCGTCTCGGTCGTGCGCGCGGTATGCAGATGAACTATAACCACATAGACTGGATCCTCGGCCCCTGTATCGACCTCAACAAAAACCGCATAAATGCCACGATCTCTTCTTCCATGACCGATGATCCGATTCTGAACGGTAAGATCTACAGTGCCGTTGTTCGCGGTATTCAGGACGAACATGTCGCCGCCACTGTCAAGCACTTCCCCGGTCTTGGTACCTACCATGTCAATTTCCATCACGGTCCGGGCAAGAATACCATGAATTTTGATGAATGGCTCGGTTCGTACGGCTACTCCTATCTGGAATGTTTCAAGGCAGACGCGCAGGTCGTCATGACCTCGCACCTTTCGCTTCCTGCCTATGCTCCCGATGGTGAAGACGGACTCCCCCCCATCTGCACATACTCGAAAAAACTGACAATCGAACTTCTGAAAGAAAAGCTCGGGTTCAAAGGCGCTGTGGTTACCGACGCACTTTGCATGGGCGGTCAGGCCAGCGGCGACCAGGTCGTCGACGCCGTCAATGCCTTTATTCACGGCGCGGACTTTCTTCTGTGGCCGCCTATGGAAGCGGGCGAACGCATTACTGAAATGCTTGAAAAAGGTGAAATCCCGATGTCCCGTCTTGAGGATGCTCTGTCACGCATTGAGCGCGTGCGTAAATTCCTCGGCATCATGGATCACGACCGCGTTGAAATGCCTGTTGACAAGAAATTTGTCGACGACACGTTCCGCGAAATTTCCCGACGCGGTCTTGAACTTGTACGCAACAAGAACAATGTCTTCCCGCTCGACCGTAATAAATACAAGAAGATTCTTCTTATCGGCAACGCTCCCGACGAAGATGCGTTCAAGAAAATCGAACCTATGGCGGATCTGTTGCGCGAAAAAGGATTTGAAGTCAAATTCCAGCGTTATCTGCTTTCATGTTGGGAAGACGTAGTCATTCCGATGTATAAAGATTTTGATCTTGTCATACAAATCATCAATGTGCCTTTCACCGTCGGCTGTTTCCCCGATTGTTCCTCCACAACATGGGCATTCCATCTCGTGAAAAAGGAAAAGCGCGCCATTGTCAACTTCTCAAGTCCGTATTTTGCCGACGACTACTATCCCGACGACCCCGAATTTATCACGGCTCATCAGGCACCGAATCCCGTAGTGCTCCGCGATGTGGTGAATGCCATGGTCGGAGAGATTCCTTTCGAGGGCAAGTCCCCCGTCAAACTTGATTGCTGATCCCGTAAAACCGCCAAAATCATCCCGCAAAGCAAAGGTTTACATGAAAAACCGACGGAAGTTTTTCCGTCGGTTTTTATATTGCCAAACCGGAACGCAGAAAATCCGAACAACGCCGTTCCGACGGAATTGTCCGGATTTTTATTTGTGTGTACGACAGCATCCCGTTTTCGGGATGCGTCGGACGATAAGTATTTTTGCAACGTGCATTGTATCGGCTTGTCATATGGTAACTTCATTAAGGCCGTAAATCCAAATTTGTCTGCTTCTCCATCACATAATTCACGAGAGCGATTCCCTGTCGTATGACGGTCTGCTCCCTCACAATACGATAACCCCGGTGAATAAAAAACGGCTTTGCAGTGACGGAGGCATGCGTGGTAATCAGTTTTCCATTCGCGAACCGTTCCAACTTATCACAAATCGCAGATGCGATGCCTCTTCCCTGATAATCTTTGTGAACATAAAGTCTGTTCAAATAGCCGGTTTCATCCATATCTCCAAAGCCGACGATTTTTTCATTTTCCACTGCAACAATTGTCTCGTTTTGCAGAAATGATTGATTCCATACGTGCGAATCTATCGTTCCGGTGGCCCATGCATTCAACTGCGCGGGGCTGTAATCCCTTGCGTTTACACTGTGAACGGTTTGGTAGAATAACTCTGCCAACTGCCCGCAGTCGGATGCTCTGTATTCACGAAGCCTCATTTTTCAGTCCTTTGCTCATTGTAATTTGTCTTTATATCATATCTCTGCTTTTTGCAACACTTCGCACCGCCGTAGAAAAATAGCGGTCTATAAGAAAAGACTTATAGACCGCTATATCTGGTGGGCCATCAAGGACTCGAACCTGGGACCGACCGGTTATGAGCCGGTTGCTCTAACCAACTGCGCTAATGGCCCGTAAACAGATATATTATAGCAGAAATATATGAACAAATTTATATATAATTATGAACAAATAAAGAACAATTGGGTTTTTAAAATTGCACCTCAAAAACAGGAGAATATTCCCGCAGAATTTGATTTTTTGCCTTATGTTTATGCAAAATGCGGATAGACTTTTTCACGTTTACGGTGTATAATGAAAATAACAACCGAATCGGAGGTGTTTTCCCTTGAATCTGCAATATATGAAATATGCCATTGAAGTTGCCGCCGCCGGTTCGGCCAACAAGGCCGCGGAGAAATTGTATATTGATCCGCCGAATCTCGGACGCGCCATTAAAGAACTGGAAGCCTCCATCGGCGTCACCATTTTTGAGCGTTCCGCCAAGGGCATGAAACCGACGCCGGACGGCGAAATTTTTCTGCAACACGCCAGAACTATCCTCGGACAGGTTGAGGCTTTGGAAAATATGTTCCGCAGTGACGCCTCTCACAAAAAGCATTTTTCCGTATCCGTTCCCCGCGCCAGTTATATTTCCGAAGCGTTCGCGGCTTTTTCACGCCGCCTTTCCGCCGAAAACGAAGTGGAAGTCTTTTATAAAGAGACCAATGCGGCGCGCGTCATACGGAACATTCTGCAGAACGACTACAAATTGGGAATTGTCCGTTACGCCGAAAACTACGATAAATATTATAAAGATATGCTGACGGAAAAAGGACTGTCCTTTGAACTTGTCGCCGAATTCCGTTATGTCCTTCTGATGAGCGCCGATTCTCCGCTTGCAACAAAAGAAAAGATCACCTATGCCGATCTTAAACAGCATATCGAGATTGCCCATGCCGACCCCTATGTTCCCTCCCTGCCTTTTATGGAGGTGAAAAAAGAAGAACTTCCCGATATTGGACGACGCATCTTTGTCTTTGAACGCGGCAGTCAGTTTGATCTCCTCTCCCGCAATCCCGATACATTTATGTGGGTCTCCCCCGTTCCCCGGGATCTTCTTCAGCGTTATCATCTTGTACAGCGCGCGTCCGATGAAAATATGCGTGTTTACAAAGATATGATGATCCACCGTGCCGACTATAAACTGTCCGATCTTGACCGGGCCTTTATTACCGAACTTTGCCGTGCAAAGCGCGAAGTCCTCGGCTCCTGACCTCCGCCGCAGCCGCTGTCCGCAACGGCTGTTTTTTCACATAAAATGCGTTCTCTCTTTATTCGATACAGAGTATATTGATATGTGCAATACCGATATGTAAAATTCGCAATTCCCAAACCGCTTCGAATGTGTTAAAATTTTAACAGTCAAAGAAATCGAGCAAAGGAGACGTCGCATGAAAGCAAATAACCTTTCGCGGGCAACGATGGGCAGACTGCCGACGTATCTTCTGTTTGTCCGCGGACTGCCAAAGGATACGCGGACCATTTCGGCGACAAAGATCGCAAAGGGTCTCGGTCTCGGCGAGGTGCAGGTCAGGAAAGATTTTTCCGCCGTATGCGGCGCCGGAAAACCAAAGATCGGATACGATCGAAAAGCATTGGAGGCAAGCATTGCGGCGGCTCTCGGAAGC
>CAJLXA010000016.1 GCA_905210485.1 uncultured Eubacteriales bacterium
AGCGGCGCGTTTTGCGTGGTAAAAAAGGACGTCGATGGAATCAAATTCTTCGGACATGATTGGGATGACACCCCAAGAGAGAGCAAGTTTACGGTAGGATTGCGGTTCAACGGTCATTCCGACAATATCGATTTGCGGGCGGAATCTGGAGACGAGTCTTGCCGTGCCGCCGGAACGTGAGCAAACGACGATGGCTTTCGCACCGATATCTTCCGCAAGGACGCATGCGGAATGTGAAAGCGCGTCCGATGGATTCTGGATAAAGAAGCGTTTATCGGAATATTTATTTTCCAGATGTTTTTCTGTCTCTACGCAGATTTTTGCCATTGCTTCGACCGCCTGAACAGGAAATTTACCGGCGGCAGTTTCTCCTGACAGCATGACGGCGCTTGTTCCGTCATAGACGGCGTTGGCTACGTCGGAAATTTCAGCACGGGTAGGGCGCGGCTGGTTGATCATGGATTCCAGCATTTCGGTGGCCGTGATCACGCGCTTGCCGAGCATACGGCATTTGGTGATAATGTATTTCTGCACAGCGGGAAGTTCGGCGAACGGAATTTCCACTCCGAGGTCGCCGCGGCCGATCATGATTCCTTCGCAAACTTCGCATATCTCTTCGATACGGTCAATGCCCATGCGGTTCTCAATTTTGGCAATGATGCCGATGCCGCCTCCGCCGTTTTCGTTCAGAAAATTTTTGAGGTCGATAAGATCCTGCTTGCAGGAAACAAAAGAAGCTGCGATAAAGTCCACTTCGTTTCTGATGCCGAACAAAAGGTCTTCTTTATCCTGCTCGCTGAGATATTCCTGATGCAGAACCTTTCCGGGAAAACTCATGCTCTTGCGGTCGGAAAGTTCCCCGCCGCAGATCACGCGGCACAGAATGTCGCCGTCCGTGATGCTGACAACTTCAAATATCACAAGGCCGTTATTGACCAGAACACGGTCTCCGGGAGCAAGTTCATTCGGAAGCCCGCTGTAACTGACGCCGACGATCTTCTCATCGCCGACCACGTCCCGCGTCGTAAAAGTGAACATATCGCCGTCATGCAGGAATATTTTCGAGTCCTTGAACGTTTTGATGCGGTATTCGGGTCCCTTGGTGTCCAGCATAATCGCGATTGGCAGATTAAGTTCGTCGCGCACCGACTTTATCATATCAATTTTTTTCTGATGATCCGCATGTGTTCCGTGAGAAAAATTGAGGCGGGCAACATTCAACCCCGCACGGCACATTGCGGAAAATACATTACGATCCTCACTGGCCGGACCGATCGTACATACAATCTTGGTTTTTCTCATAAAAGTTTTCTCCTAAAAATGAGCCCGGCGCGACGCCACCGGAAAGCAGATCAAAAATCCGATAACCGAAGCGCTGTCGGGCGGGCAGAGGTCATTATTCAACATGAAAAAGTATAGCACATACGCCGTATAAAGTCAATAAACACAAGAAAAAATGTGAAATTTTTTTCCTATTCCCGACGCAGAACGACAAAAGAAAAATACGGTGCTCAAACACCGTATTTTTGTCTGATACGCATGAGTTTTTCGCCGATCGGGCGGGCAAGAATCAAAAGAAACAATACATTGGAAACACAATAAACCGCGGTCACGGGAAGCGCCGTCAGAAATGCCGCAAAGTAGCGCGGAAACGAGAAAACACCGTCAATCGACAGAACGGTGTATACGTCCATCATGGCGGAAAACAAAAATCCCGCAAAAACGCCGTACACTCCCAAAAGCAAGCGGCTCCGTATCAAAGGCGCCGATAAAAGCGCCGCCAAAAAACCGATAACGCCCCACGTCACCATCTGAAACGGCGTCCACGGTCCCTGTCCGAACAGGAAGCCGGACAAAAGCGCCGACAATGCTCCGCACAGGAAACCCGCTTCCGCACCGAGATACATTCCCGTAATCACCACAATGGCCGCAACGGGTTTGAAGTGCGGAACCGCCGCAAAAAGAAAACGTCCGAGAACCGAAAGCGCCACCATTACCGCAAGAATGGCCATGCGCGGCGCATTGGCCTTTTTCCTTTCAAAAGACAGAAAAAACGGCACGCACGAAAGGAGCGCAACAGCAAGTGAAATGAAGAGATACGCCCGGCCGCCAAATAACGAAAACGATATCAGAAAAACGCCCGGTATCAATATAAGAAGAAGCAAATATCCGATAAAATGTCGTCTTTTCATTACATTTTATCCCCTTTTTCGGCCAGAACAATATCCTCTGCCGTCGCGGCATTATCCACAATGCCATTCGCCATCCGCGCCGCCGCCGTCGTATAAAACCGATTTCGCGCAAAGAAACTGCGTGCCATAGCAGGCGGTAATATGCCGCCGTCAAAGAAAAACGCGGCACGGTCGGCACACAGCGCGGCGAATTCCACGTCATGCGTCACCAGAATCACGCTGACCCCCTCCTGCCGGAGTTCGCGCAGAATATCCGAAAGAGTGGCCTTTGCCTGCGGGTCCAATCCCTTTGTCGGCTCGTCGAGAAGCAGAAGCCGCGGTTCGGTAAGCAGGACTTTTGCCAAAGCACATCTTTCGGCCTCACCGCCGGACAGATCATACGGATGACGTTCCGTCACCCCGGCAATACCGAGTTTCCCGACTACAGCCCCTATCTTTTCTTTTGTCTTCTCCCCGGTATATCCCATAATGCGGCATATGTCTTCGAGGTCTTCCCTTACGGTTTTACAAAGGAAAACCGCCTGAACCTCCTGCGGCAGAAGAGCAACCGCATTGCGCTCTTTTTCGCTTTTGTGTTTGTACAGATCCTTACCGAAAAGTGTGACCCTGCCGGAATAAGGCCGATACAATCCTGCCGCTACTTTCAGAAAAGTTGTCTTTCCCGCGCCGTTACCGCCGAGTACGGCGAGACATTCGCCGCATAATACGTCAAGGCAGACATTTCGGAGAATATCGGGAGATTGCCTTGCATAACGAAAAGACACGTCCTTCAGACGTAATGCCACGTCCCCGTTTACATAAGTTTCCGCTTTACTGGGATACTGCTTTTTCCCGAACGTGGAAAGATATTGCCGTCCCTCATTTACGGTCAGCGGGTATGTCCCCTCACCGCCGAGAGCATGAAATACGCGCGCCGGCGTCGGAAATCCCGCCGCAACGGAAACATGACCGCATTCCCGGCATACCTCGCGCGGCGCGGCCGCCGTCACAATGCTGCCGTTTTCCATGACCGCCACGCGATCGGCAATCGCAAAAACTTCTTCAAGGCGGTGCTCCGCGAGAATAACCGTTATGCCGAGTTCACGATTCAGTTTTTTCAATATATGAAAGAATTCGGAGGCCGCAATCGGATCAAGTTGCGACGTCGGCTCGTCAAGCAACAAAAGCCGCGGACGCATGGCGATCACCGCCGCAAGACTCAAAATCTGTTTCTGTCCGCCGGAAAGCGCATCGGTCGGCGAGCGGAACCAAGTGTCAATTCCGAAATAATTGGCGGTTTCGGCTATACGTGCGCGGATTTCGTCCGGCGGTAAGCCGAGATTTTCAAGACCGAACGACAGTTCATGCCACACCTTGTCCGTCACGATCTGCGCTTCGGGATTCTGCAAAAGAAGACCGATCTCCTCCGTCGCCTCCCGGACGGTCACGTTCTCCTCCGGGCGCCCGCAAAAAAGGATACGTCCGTTTTTTCTTCCGAACGGAGCCGTTTCCCTCTTTATCAGACGAAGAAGCGTACTTTTCCCGCACCCGGAAGCGCCGCACAATACAAGGAATTCCCCGCTTTCCACAGAGAGAGAAACTTCCGATACCGCCGGTTTTTCAGCATCGGGATAAAAGAAACTCAGATTTTCGATTGTAAGTATTTCCATCGTAATCCCTCCGCGACCTCCGTAATAAACGGTAAATAACAAAAAACGCCGAATACGGAATAAAAAATCATATCCGTTCCCGAAAACGAAAGCCGATCCACACCCGGATAAAAGCGGAATGTATAGACCCCCTGTGCAAAACCGACGATCGTAACCGCAACCGCGACCAAGAGAAACGAAAGCAGTACGGCGTCTTTCTTCCGGAAACGAAATACGGAAAAACCGCTCCGCCCCGCAAGACCGTATCCGCGCGCTTTCATAGCGGCGGCGGTATCAATCGCATCTTCAAATGCCCATGTGATCAGCGCCGACAAAACGCGCAGATGCAACCTTGCCGCAGAGAAAACACCCGCTTCCCCGCAATACCCCATGGCCGCCTGCGCTTCATAGATCTTTCGCCACTTTCTTTTTAAAAGCGGCAAAAGACGTAGCGACATCGCCAGTACCAGCGCGGCTTTCGGCAGGATCCTTGTGAACAGCCACAGGCTTTTATCGGTTGTCATGATCCCGAAAAACGCGCGGCACCATAAAAGCGCCGCTATCATCAGAAGCGCCATATCCGCACCGTACAGGATCGCTTCAAGCGTTACGGGCATGTCGTTCAGGAAAAGAAGCGGTGTTTCTCCCTGATGGACAAACAAAGGATTTGTCAGTGTGATCGCAAGAAAAAGAAGACAATAAAAAGCCGCCCCCGAAAAAAAACGTCTGACGTCGGAATAGACGGCACAAAAAAGAACCGCGCCGCTGAATGAAAAAAGCACCGCGACGGGATGCACAGAAAGCATCGTCAATAAAATAAGAAAAAAGAGATAGAAGAAAGCCGGCAACGGATGCACACGCTGAAAAGCCGCATATTCCGTACGCATAAACTTTCTCCTTCCTCTTTTTTGTCAATCGGGTGTGAGCGTATACACCCACACAACCGTATCACCGTCGGAAAGCCGATATTCTCCGCAACCGACAGACGGCATAACGCCGTTCACATAATACACCCAGCCGGACAAATCGCCGGCCATGAATTCATAAAGGCCGCCGATACCGGCCACATAAACGGATTTACCCGTCCCGCGCGCATCAAGCGCCACGCGATGCCGTTTTGCGGCCTCCGTCAATATGGTGTACACCGTATCCCCGTCCGCGATCGCATAATCCTCCGCCGCTATCACACAACCGTCCTCCGGCAATGACACCCCCTCCGTCCTTCCGATCGCCGCGTCACAACGCACCGAAAACGATACGTTGCCGATCACCTGATCCTTGGAAACAGACTCACCGTAATAGTCTTCCGGTGTGCGGATATTGACCGTCAACACGAGAACCACCGCAACGGCGGCCGTCGCAAGAATCACAACGTATTCCTGCCAACGCTTTCTTTTTCTGATGAGCATGATCCCGACCGCCGCGACCGTCACGGCCGCGATACCCAGAAGAAGCCACGGCTTGTACGTCGTCGCCTCTTCCTGCGACGGCGGTGCGCTCTCTCTGTCGGCCGCCGGAGGCCGATAGTCCGACGCCGGTTTTACGTCGGCCGGCGAACATTTGTCCAGTATATAAAGCGATGTCTTGCCCGCCGTAAACCGCAAATAAGCAACGAAAGCGGAAAACGCCTGTACCGTTGCGGAGTCATTGCTCTGTCCTCCGCATACATGAGAAAACGCACCGCTTTCCAGGCGGTATTTCGCAAGACCGTGAAACGGCGTGCAACCGTTTTTTATAAACCGCGGATCGTTTGCGGCGTCAATGCCGAGCGCGGAAAGCGCGATAACGACCTGCGCCGTGCTTTCGGCATTGGCCGTGCCGTAGGACGAAAAGTCTCCGTCCGCCAGTTGCCGCGATGACAAAAACCGAAGCGCATCGTCCACCGTCCGGCGTACATCGTCGCAGGAATCATAGTACGGCGCAAGTGCCGTCAGCGCCATCGCCGTAACATCAACGTCACCGGCAGTTCCCGTAACGGCGAACCCGCCGTCGGGAAGAGCGAGTGCCAAAAGGGTCTGTCTCACGCTCTCTGCCGTACAGCGTTCGCTACGATAGCCGTTGTTCAGGAGATGGAGGCCGTAGATCAGGCTCATGATCCCCTGTTCGCCCACGGTAGTGTCCAAAGTATAGGAAATGAACGCATGGTCGCTGCCGAGCGCCGCGAGAACCAAAGCATATCCTTGCTTTGTCACCGCAGACGAGATTCTGTGCGTCTCCGTATAACGGGCAAAATCCTGCCGGATCACGGCGGCGTCGTAGTTACCGCTCTGCATAAATGCAAGCGCATACCACCTGTCCGCCGTGTCAAAGCTCCGCGCCGAATCCAACCATTCCTGTACCGTTCCCGCACCGTCGGTACGAAGCCGATATGCCGTCACATCGTCCGCATACCGGCCTACCGTCTCTGCCGTGATACTCTCCGCGGCAGTCGCCGCAGGAAAAGCATAAAAGCCAAGGAAGACTAACAGGAAAACCAGTACGGAAAACGCTTTTTTTCTCATCCTTTTTTCTTCTGTTTACGAACAATGACAATGCCGGCGCATACCAGAATCGTAGCGGCGGCAACAGATGCCGCTACAATAATAGCCACTGTATTGTCTTTCGCCGCATTCATAACGCACAGGGGCGGAACCAGCGTTGCCGTTGCGCTTTTGGCGCTGACGGTATAAGAACCGGCCTTGTCAACAGAGAAAGTAACCTTACCGTTTTCATCGGTTACAAAATCGGTTTTTTCACCGTCCAGAAGAATGGAAGCGCCCTTCACGGGAACCGTGATCGGCTGCCAGTTTTCATCGAAACCTGCCGCCATCAGCGTCAGCGTTACGTCTTCACCCGTTTTGCAGGAAACGGTATTGACATCGAAGAAGCAATATGTGTCGGAATAATTTTTGAGATCGGTGTATACAAACGCCGTAATGCAGTCGCCGTCTTTTACCTCGTCCGCAAGTGAAGAAGCGGCTTTGTTGTTCAGATAATAGCCGTAAGAACCGCCGTTTTCCACACCCCAGAGTTTTGTAAGCATAAGACCGTATGCGCCGTTTTCGGATTTATAACCCGCCGCCGCGCCGCCGGTATAGCACTTTTCATGCGTTGCATAAAGCACATCGTTCAGCGTCAGTTTTCCGTCGTTGTCCGTATCGGTAAGTTGAACCTGTTCCTGTTTCAGAACGAGTTTACCATTGTCATCGGCAATGGTGACCGTGACCGTGGGGCACGGTGCCGCCGCGGCAAATGCTGTCGTTGCCGGAATACAGATGAACAAACAGAGGGCAAGTAAAAGAGTTGCGATTTTTTTCATAGAGAGATACCTCGTTTCATATATTTATACCCAAGATGTCGGAGGGTATATCGGAAGAAAACGGTCGCTCCCGATAAAAAAAGAGCGGACCGAACCGCCGCATAACGACGGAAAAATCGGTTTCACTCTTCTCACCACAGCATAAAACCTCAATACGGCAGGTATCTGACTTATGACATAAAACGGTATTCCGTGACAAAAAACACTGCACCCTTTACGTCAAATACAGGAATGGCGGTTGTTCAGGATTTGAACCTGATTTCCTTTTCATCTACTCAGCATACAACTTTTCAAACCGTATTCGTTAAACAAAGACATTGTATCACAATATCTGACAAATGTCAACCTGCCGACCGAAAAGAAACCGTTTTTTTCATCGTGTTTCCGGCATGAGGATTCGATTGCATACAAATACCGGAAAATTGTACATATAAGTTTACATTATGCTTGTTTTGAAATCAATCCCTGATCTGTAATGTTCGCAAATATTCTTTGTGTTCCGGAAGAACGCGGTAACTTTCAATGGCTTTACGTATCGCCTTGTTCTGCGTCCACGGTGAAAGACGTCCGTCCCGTATATACGGCATTGCTTCCTCATAACGCTTGGCCAATGCAGTCGCGAAATACCAGGCAATCATCATGTTGACGTAGTATTCATCCGAATGTACCGCCGCCACCATGGACAGCGCTTCGGGGAAAAAATCGCGGTCAAGATAATAGCGCATAAGAAGACCGATCGCATAACGCACCGTATAGGTTCTGTCCGATGACAGCCATTCCCGGATGACCGCAAGCAACCGCGTTTTGTCTTTTCCCAACGCTTTCGGATTCATGCAGTCGCATACCGCCCAGTTGTCAACATACGGCAAAAAGAGGCGCAATGCCGCTATCGCACGGTCAAAATCTTTTTCCTCTTCTATCACAAAAGCATGAATACAGTTTTCCTCATAATAACGATGCGGCAGTTCGCGCATAAACAGACCAATATCGGGATCCTTTGCCCACGTTTTCGCCATTTTACGCATAAGCGGCACGCGCACACCGATGATGCGGCTTCTCTCCACCGTCGGAAGAAGCGCTCCCTGAAAATCGCGGTATTTTTCATCTCGTGCCGAAAACAGCGCCTGTTCGATTTCCGCATTAAGACGTTCCGTCATCGTTTTATCTCCTTTGTCGAATTCTCTGCCTTTGCTCCGGAAAAACAGGAAACAGTCGATCTGCCGGTACCCAATGTTTCCCACGCCGTGGAATACCGTTTTCCGATTATTCACATGCCGCACAGTACATGGACAAGCGATGAAGTGCGGCTTCCGTTGTCGCAGATACTGACACGGGATAAAGGAAGAGTCGCTTGTTTTTTAATGCGTATCGTTTGACATAGGCCGCCGCACCTGCCGAATCTAAAATCTCCCGCAGATAAGTGGGTGCGTTGTATGAGTTTCCTGTCCGACTATGCTCCGACTATGCTGAACGTAAAAAGGACACCGATCGGTGTCCTTTTTTACGAAAATCAGCCCTGAACCATCTTCGCAATTTCTTCTGCGAAGTTTTCTTCTCTCTTCTGGAGGCCTTCGCCTTTATCATAGCGGAAGAAGTTCACGATTTCGATATTGCCGCCGAATTTCTTTGCGGCCGCGGCAACGTATTCGCCGACCTTCATGGAGTCGTCCTTAACGTACGGCTGATCGACAAGGCAGTTGGTTTCATAGAATTTTCCGAGCTTGCCGGCAATGATACCTTCAAGAACCTTGGCGGGCTTGTTCGCCATCTTGGGATCCTGCTCAAGCTGTTTCTTGATGATTTCTTTTTCTTCATCGAGAACCGACGCAGGAACAGCGTCGCGGTTTACATAAGCAACCGGTATAGCGGCGGCCTGAAGCGCAATGTTCTTTGCGAATTCGGCAAATTCGGGATTGTTCACGCATACGTCATCGGCATTGAACTGAATCACAACGCCGGTCGCGCCCATACCGTGGATATAGGAACTGACAACGCCGTCCACAGTGAGGAAACGACGGATGCTCAGTTTTTCGCCGATTGTGAAAGTCTTTTCCTGAAGAGCGGCTTCCACGGTTTCGTCGGTGCCTGCAAATTTCTTTGTAAGCAGATCGGCAACATCGGCGGGATTTTCGGCAAGGATCGTCTTGAGAAGATTCTTGACAAATGCGCGGAAAGTTTCGTTTTTCGCCACGAAGTCGGTTTCGGAGTTTACTTCGATCATGGCGGTACGGTTGCCCTCCGTCAGAATATCGACAATACCTTCGGCGGCAATGCGGCTCTGCTTCTTGGCAGTGGCGGCAATGCCCTTTTCGCGAAGAACCTTGATAGCTTCTTCAAAGTTGCCTTCAGCGGCAACGAGTGCGTTTTTGCAGTCCATCATGCCGCAACCGGTCTGTTTTCTCAGTTCGGCTACGTCTTTAGCGGTAAATGCTGCCATATTTTTATCTCCTATCGTTTTACGTTATATGCTTTTTTATTCGGCGACTTCTGCAACAACTTCGGCAACAGGAGCCTCGGCGGTTTCGCCGGCGTCTTCCTGAACACCGCCGCGCGCTTCGATAACAGCGTCGGCCAGTGCGCCGCCGATCAGTTTGATCGCACGGATAGCGTCGTCGTTGCCGGGGATGATATAGTCGGCGTCATCGGGATCGCAGTTGGTGTCCACGATTGCCACGACCGGAATACCGAGTTTCTTCGCTTCGAGAACGGCGATTCTTTCTTTTCTTGTATCTACTACAAACACGGCGGACGGAAGCGTATCCATCGTTTTGATACCGCCGTAGTTCTTTTCGAGGTCTTCCATTTCCTTCATGAGCTTAGCGGCTTCTTTCTTGGGAAGAAGGTTGAAAGTGCCGTCATTCTGCATTTTTTCAAGTTCATTCAGACGGGCAATGCTCTTTCTGATGGTCTTGAAGTTGGTAAGCATACCGCCGGGCCAGCGTTCGTTCACATAGAACATACCGGCGCGGAGCGCTTCCTCCTTAATGGTTTCGGCGGCCTGCTTTTTCGTGCCGATGAAGAGGATGCTGCCGCCCTCGGCTGCAACTGCATTCACGAAGTTGTACGCTTCCTCAAATTTTTTCACGGTCTTCTGCAGGTCAACGATATGGATACCGTTTCTCGTGGTGAAGATGTACTCCGCCATTTTAGGGTTCCATTTCTTGGTGGGATGTCCGAAGTGGACACCGGCTTCGAGAAGCTGTTTGATGGTAATGCCGAACATAGTTTTGTTCTCCTTTTTTGGTTATTCCTCCGCATTGCGATACAAGGCCGCAACACCGTTTCCGGTGCACCGGGCGACCTACACACCATGCGTGAGATTTCTTTTCCCGCGCTACGCGCAGATACGCTTATATTACCATATATTCCTTTACTATGCAAGTCATTTTTTATTTGTTAACAAATATTTTACATTTTAAAGGCATGAATACGCGTCGCCGCATAAAACGTAACACTCTGCATAGGCGGTTTTATAAATTTTCGTTTATATAAATCCCCGTTTCCGCCGATGCTCTTCTCCGCACGGCGGCGGACAGCAACCGCAGGCGTCAACAAGAATAATATCCTCGCCGATCTTGCGGATCTGTTCCCACGGGATCAGAATATCTTCCGACTTGCCGAAGCCGCAACTGTTTGAAACGACAATAGCCGTAATTTTTCCGTCGCACACGTCGAATTCGATCTCGGAAACATAACCGAGCCTTTTTCCGTCCGCAATATTGATCACTTCTTTTTCGCGGAAATCATCGGTTTTACTCTTATTCTTACCCATATTCTCCTCACAGTGCCATGGCGGCAAACAGGGCTTTTCTCAGCCCGAGATAAACTTTTCGGAAAGCGGAAACGGGGAGCGGATTTTCTCCTTTTCCGCACTCGATCGTCAACGAAGGGATTCCGAGCAGGCCGCCCGCCCAGTCGGAAAGCCCGCCGTAGGCCGCGCTTCCCTCGGCCACCGATACCGTATACCCCGATAACCGGCAAAACGCGTCGGCATACGGACGTGCCGATGGCGAACAGAATACTTCTTCCCCCTGCGAATGAAGCGTCAGAAGATAGGCGGGACGCAATGTCCGTACGAACCCGGCAAGCGCGTGACTTTCGGGTTCGCTCTCCGGGTACGGACCGCTGTAGCGACTGCGGCAACCGTCCGTGATACCGAGGCTCTTTTCCATCGGTTTATAGGCGAGAAAACCGGCGTCGTAATTATGATTCAGATCCACGCCGCGACCGTTGGCCTGCCAATGTGTAAAGTCGCTGTCGTTGCCGTTCATTTTCAGAAGTCTGTCATGAAGTACACAATCGTCCGAAAGTCCGTGAATGGAAAGTTCGGCGCCGTCGGGATTGAGGAGAGGCAGAAAATATATCGTTCGTTCTCCGAACAGTCGCGGCAGATACAGGCCGCCGATTCTCCCGCTTTTCCGAAGAGAGAGTACGATCTCCGACAGCATACGCAAAAGGATCCATGCGGTCATCCATTCACTGCCGTGATGCGTGCCGACAAACAACACATTTTTCTTTCCGCTCCCTATTTTCATAGCGGTGATCTCCCTGCCGAAAAGCGAATATCCGACCGTCAACCGGGAAAAACGCGGTTCCGCGGCCGCACATTCTTTTAAAAACGCGTCCGTCATCGCATAATCGGTAACGGTCGGCGCAAGTATGGAATCCATAACATCACCCCTTTGCAAAATATGACAGCATGTGACAGAATATGCTATGCGACAGAAAAATATGCCGCGGCGGGTATTCCGGCGTCGCCTGACCGACAAAATATACGTCGGCCGAAAATGCGGATTTATACGGATATGACCGAAAAAATATACGGTTTATCCGCAGCATATTATTTTAATGTAAAATCGGTTTGCTTCCCGGAGTAGGGCGGATTGCGGAATCTGAGCGCCGTATACCGCCACGGCACGTCGTACAATCCGCATAACAGGTGTTTTACAATCTTAATCAGCGTTTTCCATGATTTTTGCATGATACAGTATATGCGCAGAAGATGAAAAACTTGATTCCGGTTGTCATTCTGCACAAAATCACATCGGAAGATTTTCATGGATATTGCCCATTTCTTTTCCATGAAAAATATGTTAAAATAGTAGTATCTATAATCTGCAATACCGGATTCCATGCGCGAAACGTACGGGATTCCGACACGTATTGCGCATCCTTTCCGAAAGCGAGAAAATCATGAAAAAGAACGACTGTACGGTATACGGTTTGAACGGCGTTTGCCGTATCCTCGACATTGTCCCCTCCCCCTTTGACCCCCTTGACCCCCGTCTGTACTATGTTATGAAACCGCTTACAGGTACGGAGAACGCCATGATCTATACCCCCGTTGCATACGGTGACAGTCACTTCCGCCCCGTTATGACGCAGACCGAAGCCATGAACGTACCGGCGCTTTTCCGTCATGTCGAAATCATCTCTGTGGATAACGAGAAAAAACGGCGCGATACCTATTCGCGTACATTAGCCGAAGGAACGCCCCTCGCCTGTATACGTATTCTGAAAACAGTCGCTGTCCGCCGTGAAGAAATGGCAGGACAAAAAAAACACTTGCCGGATCTGGACATAAAATTTGAAGAAAAAGCGAAAAAATGCCTTTACGGGGAATTATCCGTCGCACTCCAATGCACCTATGGAGAAGTGCAGAATTTCTTTGAATCCGAAACGATAAAAACCGTTGCAAAGTAATAGAATAAAAACCGCGACGATAAGAGCAATGTACGACCGCCAACGGCTCTTACGGCCGTTTTCTCCGCAACGGTTCCCGTCTTTGTATATGTGCCCGGAATAGCGCCGAAAAAGCATTTCCCGCGAAAATCTCCGGTCATATCTCCGATATGATGCACAGCCGTTCACTTATCATGCCGTTTTTCAATTTCCCCGACGAATTCTTTTGCGCCGACCGTATTCTCCGTGACGGTTTCGCCGTCCTTTTTTCTGTAAAAGCCGTTTTGCTTTCGTACAGGCCGTCCCGTCTTCGTAAAAATGTTTTTTCTTCGTAAAAGCCGCTTTTCCCGCATTTCGTGTAGAGGCAACGCCCCTTGCGCAACGCCCCGAATAATCCGGCGATTCTCCAAACAGCGCGCGATCTTCCGAATACCGCATGACAAAGATGCCGCCGTCACTTCGCCGCTTCTCTTCCCACGATATTCTTTTTCATGAACACGCTCATGTCGCGGCCTTGATGAAAAAATCTTTCACAAAACCACAGTACACTCATTGATGTAATGCTTTAACGTTATGCTTTTAAAAAAAACATAACGGAACGCCCTGATGAAAAATACCGCACAACGCGAATCATGCGTTGTGCGGTATTCTATTCTTTTTACGGTGCAACGGCACAAAGACGTTTTTTCCGTTTTATAACGGCAAAAACAGATGTCTTCGGCGGAAAAAGCGCCGTAACCGAGGGAGAATCAGTGACTTTTGTCCGACGGTGCATCGGGATCCAGTCCGAGCGCTTCCCGTGCAAGACGTTCGCGTTCTTTACGCAAACGCTCCTCTTCCGCGGCGCGTTCCTCCGCCGCTTTGCGGTTTTCTTCATCGCTCATTTTGCGGCGCTGCTCAATAAAGGCGTCCAGTTCTTCCATCGTGGCGTTTTCATCCATGACTTTCTGGAAGAGAACATCGTCCATAACCTCATATTTCACAAGGAATTCCGCGATGAAATGAAGCTTATCAATATTCTCGCGAAGCAGTTTTTCGGCCTTTTCAAATCCCTCGTCGATAATGCTCTTGATCTCTTTATCAATAAGGAAAGCCGTTTCCTCGGAATAATCGCGCGACGTATTGAAATCACGGCCGAGGAAAACTTCATCGCTGTCGTGTTCGCCGCCGTAGCGCACGGTGCCGAGCGCATCGCTCATACCGAGTTTCGTCACCATATCGCGAGCGGTCTGCGTTGCGACCTTAATGTCATTGGAGGCGCCGCCCGAAACATCGCCGTAGATGATCTTTTCGGCAACACGGCCGCCGAGAAGCATAACGATGCGTTCTTTCAGTTCGTTTTTATAGACGCTGAATTTATCGCGCACAGGCGGGTTCAGCGTATAACCGAGGGCTTTGCCGCTCGGTATGATAGAAATTCTCTTGACGGGATCCTGCGTCGGCAGAATGTGCGCCAGAATAGCGTGGCCGGCTTCGTGATACGCCGTTTTTTTCTTTTCCTCCGGCGTGATGCGCGAATTGCGTTTTTCGGTTCCCACCATCACTTTCAGCATGGCTTCCTCAATTTCGGGCATGCCGATCAGAGATTTACCGCGACGGGCGGCAAGAAGCGCCGCTTCGTTCAAAAGGTTGGCAAGGTCTGCGCCCGTGAAGCCGACGGTTGCCTGTGCAATCTTGGAAAGATCGACATTGCCCTCCAGAGGCTTATTGCGCACATGCACCTTCAGAATGGCCTCACGTCCCATAAGATCGGGATAGTTCACGGTGATCTGACGGTCGAAACGACCCGGACGCAGAAGCGCGGGATCGAGAATATCCGGGCGGTTGGTAGCCGCGATGACGATAACGCCCTCGTGCGTACCGAAGCCGTCCATTTCCACAAGAAGCTGGTTCAGCGTCTGCTCGCGCTCGTCGTGGCCGCCGCCGAGGCCGGCGCCGCGGCGTCTGCCGACGGCATCAATCTCGTCGATGAAAATAATGCTGGCCGGCGATTTACGCGCCGTATCGAACAGGTCGCGGACGCGGGACGCGCCGACGCCGACATACATTTCCACGAAGTCCGAGCCGGAGATGGAGTAGAAAGGAACGCCCGCTTCGCCGGCAACCGCCTTGGCAAGCAACGTTTTACCGGTGCCGGGAGGGCCCACAAGCAGGACGCCGCGCGGAATCCGCGCGCCGAGATGAACGAATTTCTGCGGATCGCGCAAAAACTCGACCACTTCTTTCAGATCTTCCTTTTCCTCTTCCGCGCCCGCCACATCGGCAAAGCGCACGGGATTTTTCTCATCGGCGCCCATTTTTACATGAGCACGTGAAAATCCGCCCATTTTTCCGCCGGTTTTCGCCTGATTCATAGCATAAATCCAGAGGAAAACGAGGAAGAGACCGATAATGATATACGGCAGATAAGCAATATACCACGGCGTTTCGGGGGTCGGCTGGATTACAAGCTTCGTCCCTTCCGAATTCGCGGCGGCGTTCTTGATTTCTTCCACCTGGAAGCCGTAAGTTACTTTATAAATATATACCGTACCGTCGGCGGCAGTAATCTGCACTTTGTTTGTTGCCGAGTCGATCTTGACGGACGACGCGCCGTTTATTTTTTCGATTACCTCATTATAATCGGTGATCTCGGTGGTGGCATTGCCCCCCCGGTCACTGATGACAATGGCGGCAATAATAAAGAAAACCACGATAAGTCCGAAGAAAATGACATTTTTAAAATTGATCTTCATGTATTACCAAGCCTTTCCGCATATCATTGCGTTCTCTTTGTCTGCCCGTCGGCAAGATAGAGGGCAACGCGGCCGTCGCCATCCTTTTCGCCGTCGCGGATACCGAATCCCGGTACCCACAGAATTCCCTTTTCATCACAAAGAATATAGAGACTGTCTTTCTCTTCTTTGGTCATTTTGGCATCGCCGAGCAGTTTGTTCAGTTTATGCGTTACGCCGCCGAAACGGTACGCATCACCTGGCAAACGGTGCCTTATAAACAATTCCTTGTTGATTGTATCACGGTGAAAGGAAATTTGCTTTAATAATTTGTAAACATTCGGTTCTTTCACGAGAAATTCACTTATTTCACCGTCAAGACGGAATACCGCGCGCCCATCGGGGGTCACAGTATCGCCGCGGGATAAAACAATCCGGCGATCTTCCGTCTGTTTTTCTCCGCGTTTAAACGACAGAAAACGACGGTTGCCGACAAGAGAAATACCTCCCGGCAAGGATACGCCGAAATCAGTTTCTCCAAACGCGGATAAACTAATCACGCTTTCCGCATGGTTCTGCCCCGGAAGCGGAATATTTTCGCCGAAAAGCCGTTTTTCGGCCATAAAAAATACGCGGGACGCAATGGCCGGGTGAAGCGCGGCAAAAGAGTCGCGCGGAATTTTCCCATCGCGGAAATTTTCATTTAAATATTGTTCTGCCACGGAATCGAGATAATCGGCGTCGTTACGCAGAATACGCGACGTGCGGCAGAGTGTGCGGGATATATCGGGCGTAAGATAATCGAACGCGGGCAGAATATGCCCCCGGATATAATTGCGCCGGATATCGCTGTCTCCGTTTGTGGAGTCCGTAACAAAATTTTCACCGATTGCCCGGAGCGCGGACAGAATATCGCTTTTCCGCAACATAAGAAGCGGACGGATATAGGGGCCCCGCCGCGGGGGAATTCCCGCAAGGCCGCGGATGCCGCTTCCCCGTGCAAGATGGAACAGCACGGTTTCCGCATTGTCGTCCGCATGATGCGCCGTCACCGTCACGGCGTGACCGTTTTTTCCCCGGTCGGCCGTAAAGGCCCGATAACGTATGATGCGCGCCGCTTCTTCAAGTCCTGTTCGGTTCTGCGCGGCATAGGCGGGAACATCCGCATATACCGTTTCATGACAAATCTTTCGTTTTCCGGCAAATTCAGCGCAGAAAGCGGCGTCCCTGTCTGCCTCCGCACCGCGGATACCGTGGTGCACGTGCAACGAAGAAAGAGAAAATCCCTCTCTGTCAGCAAGGCGTTTCATTAGGAGCAAAAGGAGTACGGAATCCGCACCGCCGGAAAACGCCACCGTCACACCGCGCCGGAAATCGGAAAGAAAACCGTTTTCAGATACAAATGTAAGAAAAACGCTTTCAGCGTTGGCAAATGCGTCTTTTTCTTTCATCATCAAGGTTCCTGCAGATTGGTTTCGAGCGTACGGAATTTTGTGAAACGGCCGTCCCATGCCATTTTCACCGTCCCGGCGGCACCGTGCCGGTTCTTCTGCACGATGACCTCGGCGATGTTATTTTCACCGTCGGAAGGCGCGTCGCCGCCGTCCTCCGCCGTCTTATAATATTCATCACGGTACAGGAAAATAACGACGTCGGCATCCTGTTCGATAGAACCCGAGTCGCGAAGGTCGGAAAGCATCGGCCTTTTTGACGTACGGTTCTTTTCCGGACTACGCGAAAGCTGGGCACAGCAAACAACGGGAACGCCGAGTTCCTTGGCGATCAGTTTCAGGGTACGGGAAATCTCGCCGACCTCCTGCACACGGTTATCGATATTACGCCCCGTTGTCATAAGTTGCAGGTAGTCCACCACCACCATGCCGAGATTTTTGACGCGGCGGAGTTTGGCTTTCATTTCAGTGGGCGTAATACCGGTGGTATCGTCGATCCAGAGATCACAGCCGCTGAGGTCGGTTGCCGCGTCGGCAAGACGCGTCCAGTCGTCCGGTTTCAGGATACCGCTACGCAGACTGTGAGAGTCCACCATAGCCTCGCTGGAAAGTATACGTGTGACCAGCTGTTCCGCCGACATTTCCAGAGAAAAGACGCAAACGGCTTTTCCGGAACTTTTGGCAACATTCGTCGCAATATTCAGGGCAAACGACGTTTTACCCATACCGGGGCGCGCGCCGATCAGAACGAGATCGCCTTTGCCCATCTGCACAAGCACTTCGTCAAGTCCGCTGAATCCCGTACGCACGCCGTCGATCTTATTCGGATTGTCGGCAAGCGCTTCAAGACCCGTATACACATTGCCCAGTACATCGCGGATATGTTGCATATCGCGCGAAATGCGTTTTTCGGCAATTTCAAAAATCTTCTGTTCCGCAGTGTCGACAATATTTTCGACGCTTCCCTCCGCGGCATACGCGCTGTCGCTGATCTCGTCGCATGTGCCGATCAGACGGCGCAGAATCGCATGATCGCGGACGATCTTGGCATAGTCCTTGATGTTGGCCGCCGTTGAAACGGACGACGCGATATTTCTGATGTATTCAACGCCGCCCGATTTATCGTATCGGCCGGTCTCCACAAGCGTATTGACAAGCGTCACCGTATCTATCTGCCGGCTCTGATTAAACATCACACTCATGGCGGTGAAGATCGCGCGATGTTCTTCCATATAGAAATCCGCGTCGGTCACCATGCCGGCAATATCTTCAAAAGCCGCCGGCTTTAAGAGAATGGATCCGAGAAGTGCCTGTTCCGCTTCCACGGAAAACGGCATCTTCCGTAACAGTTCGCCGCTCATGCGTCACTCCTCAGTCATGTACCACAACGGTAAACTTTCCGCTGATGTCGGTATAGAGTTTGGCTTCCACGGTATAGTTGCCGTACGCCTTGATGGCGTCGGAAAGGTTGAGTTTGCGTTTATCAACGGTAATACCGAAATCTTTTTCAAGTTTTTCGGCGATATCTTTGGCGGTAACGGCGCCGTAAAGACGGCCGTCTGCTCCGCTCTGCGCCTTGATTTTCACCACGACGGACGCCAGTTTTTCGGCAACGGCGCGCGCCGCTTTCTTTTCCTCCTCAATGCGGTAAGCCTGCGCGTCCGCACGGTTTTTTCTTTCGTTTTCCGCTTTTGCGTCGGCGATAACGGCCAGTTTCTGCGGCAAAAGGAAGTTGCGCGCATACCCGTCGGGAACCTGGATCATATCGTCTTTTTTGCCTTTGCCTTTGACATCCTGTAACAAAATAACTTTCATGTTTTTATCTCCTTTATGTCATTATTCACTGTATTGTTCGGTTTTTTACCTGCCTGTCCCGCTTTATCCGGGGCGGTTTTCTTCATCGGCTCTGTCTTTATCCAGATATTCGTCGATGGCATTTTTCAGCATTTCCACGGCGCGGTAAATGTTCTCGGTCGCCACCTGCGCGCCGGCAACGTCGAAGTGCCCGCCGCCGTTCAGTTTTTCGAGAATCAACTGTACATTGATATGTCCGGCGGACCGCGCGGATATGTGAACCTTATCTTCAATCAGCACAAGGGCGAAAGACGCCTCGACATGCTTCACGCTGAGAAGTTTATCGGCGGCCTTTGCGGCGGCGATACGATAAGAGGAATCCCCTTCTTCGGCGCATACGGATATGGCGATATTTTCACGGTAAAAATGAACGTTGGAATGGAATTTTGCCTCTTTCACGACTTCTTCCATATCGGATTTAAAAAGCTCGACCGTTTCGGCGGGATTGGCGCCCTCGCCGCGCAGATACAGAGCCGCGCCGAACGTACGCGTTCCCGTATTGCGGCGGAACTGTTGCGTATCGAGCAGGATTCCCGAAAGAAGAAGTTCGGCTTCCTCTTTCAGGAGGCTTTTGCTGGAGATTGACTGTTCGAGAATTTCCGCCACCAGTTCCGAGGCGGAGGACGCAGACGGTTCAATATAGGTGACCGCGGGTTTTACGGTAAAATCTTCGGTCTTACGGTGATGGTCGATAACAGCCACCGTCTGTACGTTACGCACGATCGGCGGATATTCGACGTGTTCAAAATTGCAGACGTCGACAACGATAAGCAGTGTGTCGGGTCGGATACAGTCCATGGCTTCGGGACCGTCGAGAAAGACGTCGCGGTACTCTTCCACCGCCTGCATTTTTTCGAGAAGCGGGCGCAGGTTTTTATCCTGCGTATTGGTGACGATATTGATTTTGGCGCCGCAGAACATGGCAAAGCGCGCCATGCCGACGGCCGAAGCAAACGAATCGAAATCACCGAAACGATGCCCCATGATGAGCACATTGTCGGCGCGGCCGATCAGCGAGGCGATCTGGCCTGCCACCACGCGTGCGCGCACATTTGTACGCTTGTAGATGGCCTTGGTTTTGCCGCCATAGTAATCGGTGCCCGAATCGTTGCGGTAGATCGCCTGGTCGCCGCCGCGTTGCAAAGCGAGGTCAAGCGCTTCCTGCGCCGCCCGTTCCCTGTCGGCAAGCGTTCCGCCGACATTGGCAACGCCGATCGAAACCGTGACCGACATGCCGTCCCCGACTCTTACGCTGCGCACATCGTCAAGGACGGAAAAGCGATCGGCAAGAATCTTTTCAAGATGGGCCACATCGAAAATTGCAAGGTACTTATTGCGCTCATAAGAGCGGAAAATACCGTGCATCGACAATACCCAATCCTTCAGTTTCTCTTCCACTTCGGCGGCGCATTTGCCGAACCGTTCCTGCACGAATTGCAGAATCTCTTCGATATTGTCCACCACGATATAAGCGACAACGGTGCGTTCGGCGCGGTAGGATTCTTTAAGGAAGAGCAGTTCCGTGCAGTCGGAAAAAAGAATATAAAATTCTTTTTCTTTTTCGCCCGCGATTTCCATGACATCGGCATAATAGAGTTTTTCGCCGAGCAGGAAAGGTTTCTTTTCGTCCGCCCCGCCGAAGCCGTGCAGTTCTTCTATGCGGATCCCCACGATCCGTTCAAGAGAATCGCCGACAAGCACACGACCGGATCCGGCCGCCCGGCAGAAAGATTCGTTGCACCAAAGAATACGCCCGTTCGCTCCCGCCAGAAGCGCGGGCGCCGCAGTGCGCCCGACAGCGTCGGCAAGTTTTTCGGCAAGCGTTCCGTCCACGCGGACAGGATCCGCCGCGTACACACGGCGAAAGCCCAAAAAGTAAACGGCGAGAAGGACGGCGTAAAGAACAGCCGCACCGCCGGCAATCGCGCCGTGCGGCAACGAGGTGCGCAGCGCGACAATGACAGCGGCGGCCGCGAGAGCGACGGCGGCAATCAGCGATACAAGAAACGCATTGCGCCAGAAGTACATTTTGCCGTTGAATTTCATAAAGTCGGAAAACTCCTTTCCGCGGTGCCGGGGGCAACGCGTTGTAAGGTTTAGACAGTCAATTTAAAAGTATACTTATAGTATTATAACAAATAAAACGGGATTTGTAAACTGCCTTTTCGTTTTTTCTTACCGCCCATACCGATTTTTTTGCGTTTTTCCGTAAATTTCGCAAAAAAACGCCGCCGCATCTTGCGCCGGGGGCAGAATTGTAGTACAATAATGGTAAACACAACAGAAAAAAGGAGCGGCAAAATGGCAGGCGCGGTGAAAAAATATGACATGGACAGCCCCGTCAGCGTTCTTGACGGCGTCGGGGCGGCAAGAGCCAAGGCGCTTTCGGAGATGGGACTCAAAACGCTCGGCGACCTCATCTATCATTTTCCGCGCGCTTATGAAAACCGCGGCGACATCGCCCTGCTGCGCGACGGCCTTAACGGTGAAAAACGCGCCTTTGTCCTGACCGTGGCAAGCGAACCCCACAGCGTTATGATCCGTCGCGGCATGACGCTGACGAAATTCCGCGCATTTGACGAAAGCGGCAGTGTCGAAGTCGTATTTTTCAACCAACCGTATGTCAAAAATGTTTTCAAAGTGGGAAGCGATTATCGTTTTTACGGAAAATTACAGCCGGTGAAACGCCTCTTTCAGCTTTCCTCGCCGGCATACGAACCGATGGACGGCCGCGATACGCTTCGTCCGTTTTTCCCGCTCTATCCGCTGACAGACGGTATAACGCAAAAGCAATTGAACAAATGGATACGGGAAGCGCTGAATATCGTATTGCCGACGCTGGCGGATCCGCTCCCCGAACCGATTCGCGAAAAGGAAAAACTTTCAACGCTCGGCTATGCGCTGGAGGCCGTTCATGATCCCGACAGCCGTGAAAGGCTCTCGTTCGGTCTCCGTCGACTGATGTTCGACGAATTTTTCTATTTTGCGCTGGCGATGCAAAAAAGCAAAGCGCAGAAAAAAACGGCGAACGCGCACCTGTGCCGCGATACGGACTGTATGCCCCTCCTGTCGCTTCTCCCCTACACGCCTACCGGCGCGCAAACCCGCGTTATGCACGAGATTGCCGGCGACCTTGCGCGTGACGCAGGAAACGGCATGACTTATCCGATGAGCCGTATTCTGATCGGCGACGTCGGTTGCGGCAAAACCGTATGTGCCGCAGTAGCCATATACCTTGCGCTGAAAAACGGCGGTCAGGCCGCCCTGATGGCGCCGACCGAGATTCTTGCGCGCCAGCACTACGCCGATGTGGCGCCCCTTTTCAGACAACTGGGATTTCATGCAGAAATTTTACTCGGCTCCACAACGGCAAAAGAAAAAAAACGCATTTATGCGTCGCTTTCCGCAACCGATAACACACGCTGTGATCTCGTAATCGGAACGCATGCGCTTCTGAATGAAAAAGTGGATTTTTCTGACCTTTCTCTTGTCGTAACCGATGAACAGCACCGTTTCGGCGTTATGCAGCGCGCGGCATTGGCGGACAAAGCGGACGGTTGTCATATGCTCGTCATGAGCGCAACGCCGATCCCGCGAACATTGGCCCTGATCCTATACGGTGATCTTTCCATATCCCGTATAGACGAAATGCCGGCGGGACGGCAACGCGTCGACACTTTTCTTGTCAATGACAGTTATCATATCCGTCTATACAACTTCATAAGAAAAACGGTTGAAGAGGGCGGACAAGTCTATATCGTATGTCCGGCTGTATCCGAAAAAGCCGATGACGAAGACGACGGAGTTCCGCTCTCGGAACTCGCCTTCACACATGACGCAACGCCGCCGCTCAAAAACGCGGTCGGCTTTGCGGAAGAACTGCAGAACAATGTGTTCCCCGATTTAAAAGTTGCTTTTCTGCACGGACGTATGAAAGCCGCCGAAAAAGACGCCGTTATGAAAGAATTCGCCGACGGAAAGATTCAGATATTGGTATCCACCACTGTGATCGAAGTCGGCGTCAATGTCCCCAACGCCTCTTTAATGATTATCGAGAACGCCGAACGTTTCGGACTTTCGCAATTGCATCAGTTGCGCGGACGCGTCGGGCGCGGCAAGAAGAAATCCTACTGTGTTCTTGTATCCGACGCCGAGGGTGAAACGGCTTTGCAACGACTCCGTACCATGTGCAATACCTACGACGGCTATGCCATCGCCGAACAGGATCTGAAATTGCGCGGCCCCGGCGATTTCTTTGCCTCCGCCGCCGGAAACGACATCCGTCAGAGCGGCGGTATGTCCATGCACCTCACGGCATTGTGTGACGACGAAACGCTGATGTCTTCGGCCGTTGCGGACGCCTCTGCACTGGCAGACGAAGACCCAACGCTTTCTCTGCCGGAGCACGCCGGTATAAAACGCGAGATTGAACGCGTCTTCCGTTTGAAAGAAAATACAATTTCGTAAGAAATATCCATAAATAATCGCATTTAAATAATGTAAAAATAAGAAAGGTACATTATGAATACGCAACCACTTGCCGACCGTTTGCGCCCCGATACGCTTGACGACATGATCGGCCAGGCGCATCTTTTCGGCAAAAACGGCATCCTGCGCCGCATGATCGAAGCGGATCGCATCACCAATATGATCTTTTTCGGCCCGCCCGGAACCGGTAAAACCACGGCGGCCAATATCATTGCCAAAAACTCAGGATTGACCCTGTATCGCCTCAACGCCACCACCGCAACTCTGGCGGACGTGAAAGAGGCCATCGCGTCCACGCGCACCATGTTCGGTGCATCGGGGATCCTGCTTTACCTCGACGAAATCCAATATTTCAATAAAAAGCAACAGCAATCACTTCTCGAATATATGGAGGACGGCCGCGTCACGCTCATCGCTTCCACCACCGAAAATCCCTACTTTTCCATCTATAACGCCCTGATTTCGCGATCCTCCGTTTTTGAATTCAGACCCGTAACGCCCGCGGAATGTCTTCCGGCGCTCCGGCGTGCCCTCGATTTTCTGAATGAGGAGAACAAAAAACACATAACCGCCACAGATGACGTCCTGTTGAAAATCGCGGCAAAAGGCGGCGGCGATGTGCGGCGAAGTCTCGGCCTTTTTGAAAACCTGTACTGTCTATCGGACAAGGAAATGCTTGCCGAAACACTGGACGAACTTCTGCCCGGAATGACCGGCAACTTCGACGCGGCAGGCGACGTGCACTACGATCTTCTGTCCTGCCTTCAAAAATCCATTCGCGGTTCCGACCCCGACGCCGCTTTGTTTTATCTTGCCAAACTTCTGGAGGGCGGCGACCTGCTCTCCCCTTGCCGACGGCTTCAGGTCATCGCAAGCGAAGACATCGGTCTTGCCTATCCGATGGCGGTAGCCGTTACGCGCGCCTGCGTGGAAAGCGCCCGTGAACTCGGTCTTCCCGAAGCCTCTATTCCGCTCGCCAATGCGACGGTGCTTCTCGCCACCGCTCCGAAATCCAACAGCGCCGAGGCCGCTTATGAAAAAGCCGCCGCAGACGTGCGCGCCGGCCATGGCGCCGACGTCCCCCTGCATTTGCAAAGCCCGATTTTCCGCGGCTACCGCTATCCGCACAACTATAAGAATCATTATGTAGAACAGCAATATCTGCCCGACGATATTAAAGATCACCGCTATTATACTTTCGGAGAAAACAAAACGGAGTCCGCCGCCGCCGACTATGCGGCATACATACGCGGCAAAAAAAATTCATAAATCATTCGACAACAATTGACACAGACGCCTGCCGTATGTTATAATGAAGAAAACGATTCTGCACCCGATATTGAAAAAGAAGCAACCGTCATGCGTTTTCAGCATGTGCATCTTTATGTAAAAACGTACAGTATGTCCATTGATTATGTTGAATACTTTGCAAATAAGTCAATTTTATCTATATATTGCATATTATGCTGTACGCGGTACCGTATCGCCCTCCCCCAATACTGTGATGAATGGTTAAAACAGATGAAACATATTTTCATTATAAATCCTGCGGCCGGCAAAAAGGCGTTTGCTGAAAAAATACGCGAACGTATATCCACCGCGGCGAAAAAATGCGGCGTGGATTTTTCCGTTATTGTGACGAAACTTCCCGGCGAAGCCACCCGTATCGTCAATGAGATCGCCGAAAACGCGACCGAGCGCATCCGCTTTTATGCCTGCGGAGGCGACGGCACGCTGAATGAAGTCGTCAACGGAATGGCCGCTTATGCCAACACGGAATGTGCGCTCTATCCGGCCGGAACGGGAAATGATTTTTCCCGCAACTTCACCTCGCCCGAAAATTTTCTTGATCTCGAAAAACAGATCAACGGTAAAGCCGAAAGAATCGACACGGTTCTTTGCAACGGCCGTCACTGCATCAACATGGTCAATATCGGTTTTGACTGCGATGTTGTTGCCGCGGCGGACAAAATCAAGAAAACCACCTTTTTCCGCGGCAGTTTTGCCTATCTTGTAGGCGTGCTTCTCACGCTTTTCAAACGCTACGGAACGAAAATGCATATTACGCTGAAAGACGGCACCGAACTCCGCGACACTTATCTTTTGTCCGCCATCGCCAACGGCGGTTATTGCGGAGGCGGTTTTCATTCTCACCCCCGCACCGTGCTCGACGACGGCCTTTTTGACCTGTGTCTCGTCGACAAAGTTTCGCGTTTTACTTTTCTGCGGCTTTTGTCTTCCTACCGCAAAGGAACGCATCTTGACTCCCCTCTCGGAAAAAATATCATCCGTTACATGCAGACGGACGCCCTGTCCATCAAATTTCACGAGCCGGTCGGCATCTGCATGGACGGCGAAATCGTGTATGACGACCACGCGGATTTTTCGATCATGCACGACGCTATCGCCTTTTCCGTTCCCGTCGGTTCCTCGCCGATTCCGGCTTTGATGAAAAAAAGCGCTATCCCTGCCACCTGACCGCATAAAAACCAATACCACAGCTTTTCGGAGAAAAGACATGAACCTGTTACAAAAACGGCCGCTTGCCGCCGTACTTCTTTTGTTTCTTCTGGGTTCTGTCTTTTCTTTTTTATTTCCGGGGAAATATAAAATTTGGGTGGCTGTCCTGTTTTTCATCGTCGCCGGCATATGCCTGTTTCTTCGTCGGCGCGTATATATGTGCGCCGCGCTTGCCCTATCGCTCGCGGCGGCGCTTTCCCTGTATACATTTTATCTGCGGCCGACGCCCTACACAATATATGACGACAGTTCCGTAACCGTAAACGCCACCGTTGAAAAAGTGATCGGCGATACGGACTACGGGACAACGGTCTGCTATGTTTCGCTTCAGGAAATCAACGGTAAATCACTGCCGTTTTCGCCTTATCCCGCCTATGTTTCGGTCAGATTGCCGAAAGAAATCGGCGTTCGGCATAAAGACACTTTCACGGCCGCCATGACCATACGGCCGATAACGGAGGATGACGGCGACGCCTCCCTTTACCGTCTCGCGGACGGCGTTGTCGCAGAGGGAAAATCGCTGAAACTCATGCATTATACGCGGCAAAAATCGGCCGATATAACGGATTTTGCGGAAGCGCTCCGGAAGTCGCTTGAACAAAGGCTGATTCGGGCCGTCGGCGGAGAAAGTGCCGCGCTGGCAAGCGAAGTTCTGCTCGGTTCCGACGCCACGTCTCCGGCAACAGGGCTTGCTTTCCGCCGTCTCGGTCTGTCGCATATGCTGGCGGTCAGCGGCATGCATCTTTCGGTGCTCGCCTTTTTTATTCTTTTCATTCTGAAGAAACTGCATGTGACGAAAACCGCACGTCATTTACTGCTGATTGCCTTTTTCGTATTCTATGTTCTGCTGACGGGTATGCAGGCCTCCGTGATCCGCGCCGCCGTTATGTATACGGTCATGCTTTTCTCGTTTATTATCGGCAAAAACTATGATTCCGTCACGGCTCTGCTGTTTGCGGCGGCAGGTATGCTTATCGCCGCTCCGTATCTTTCCGTAAATGTCAGCTTTCTTTTATCGGTTTTCGCCACATTCGGTATTCTTGCCGTCATGGACGCCGAAAAACAACGCCGGATCGCCGCGAAAGCGGTTCTTGCGAACGATTCGGAAAAACGCGGCATAGGATTCCGTTTTCTTGCTTACATACGTCTTTCCTTTCTTCTGACCGCCGGAGCTACTCTTTCGACCCTGCCTGTTATTGCGGTGCTGTTCGGAGAAATATCCGTCTTTTCCCCGATCGCCAATCTTTTGCTTTCACCGCTCATGACGACAGAAATCATTCTTTCGCTTTTGACAGTGATATGTCCCGTTCCGCCGTTCTCTTTTCTGTGCGCTCTTTCCGGTAATGTCATTTTGTTTCTGGCGCAGAAACTTTCCTGTATTCCCGGTATTCTCCTGTCCCTCAGAATTCCCGGCGTGCGGGAATCGGCTGTCGTCGGCGTTTTTCTGTTCTTTACGTTTCTGTGCCTGCCAATCAGAAAAAAACGTTTGCTTGTCTCCCCGCTCATTATCACGTTTGCCGTTGTCGCACTGTTCTGCACGACCCATGCTTTGGCCGGTTATCGCCGCATGACCGTGCACTATCTGGCGGACGACGACGGAGAAAATACGGTCATATCTGCGGGCGGCCGGCATATTCTTTTCGTTGCGGGAGGAACGCCGCGCGGCATTGCTTCCGTGCTTTCGGACGCGGCCGCGGACGGCGTCACCGAACTTTCCGCCGTCATACTGGACGTCGACGCGGAAGACCTCCTGCCGGTCGTCGAAAAAATAGCGGGGCGGATCCGCACAAGGACGATCTATATTCCCGCGTCTGCGGAAAACGTTTCTCCCGAAACGACGGCAAAGGTTCGCGCGCTGACCGCATCGGTAAATACGGAACTGATCGTGTACAGCGATGCGGAAAAAATCGCATTTTCCGATATGTCCGTTGTATTCAAACGCGCCGCGTCCGCTTCGGGCAGCAGTTTCTTCTTCACGGTCGGTTACCGCGAAACGCGCATGACGTACCTTGCCTGCGATTTTCTTTTGTTATCGGGTAACCGTGTTCTTTCCGACAGCGCGGCGGCCGAAAGCGATATATTGATTTTCGGGAAAGCACGCGCCGAATACACGGACGCCGTGGATTGCTGTCCGAACCCGCAAAAACTCCGATATGTCGTGATTGGTGATACGCGTCTTGATTTCATTGTCGGTGACAGCGCAGGCGACGCATTGAAAAACGCGAGGGTCATCAAGACCCCCGCGTCGTGCAGATTGGTTATTCCGTAAACTTCGGTTTACATTTTTATCGGTTACACATTAAAACGGAAGACCGTTACGTCGCCGTCCTGCATAACATACTCTTTGCCCTCGCTACGCAAAAGCCCTTTTTCCTTAACAGCGGCCATACTGCCCTCACGGATAAGATCATCATAGGCAACGATCTCCGCGCGAATGAAGCCGCGTTCAAAATCACTGTGGATTTTCCCCGCCGCCTGCGGCGCTTTTGTGCCGCGCGTAATCGTCCACGCACGTACTTCCTTTTCGCCTGCGGTCAGAAAGCTGATAAGTCCAAGCAAATGGTAACTTGCACGGATCAGTTTATCAAGGCCGCTCTCCTTGATACCGAGGTCGTCAAGGAACATCGCCTTGTCTTCCCCTTCGAGTTCGGCAAGTTCGGACTCAATACGTGCCGAGACCGCGATGATTTCGGCGCCCTCGCTCTTCGCATGCGCGGCAAGCGCTTTATAAGCGTCGTTGTTTTCATAGCCGCCCGCTACTTCGGATTCCGCAACATTGGCCACATAGATGATCGGCTTCATTGTCAGAAGGCGCGCCTCCTCAAGCAAAGCGGCCTCGTCCTCCGTAAGAGATACCGTCCGCGCACAGCGACCGTCCTCCAGCGCGGCCATGACCTTTTCAAGAACCGCTTCTTCGGCCTCCAGAGATTTATCGTTTTTCACGTATTTTTTCACGCGGTCAATGCGGCGTTCCAGAACTTCGATATCCGAAAAAATCAGTTCCATATTGATCGTTTCCACGTCGCGCAGCGGATCAACGCTGCCGTCGACGTGAATAATGTTGTCGTCGCGGAAGCAACGCACCACATGAACAATGGCGTCTACCTCACGGATATGCGACAAAAATTTATTGCCGAGTCCCTCGCCTTTCGACGCGCCGCGCACAAGTCCGGCGATATCCACAAATTCAATCACCGCCGGTGTGAATTTCTCGGGGTGATACATCTCGGCAAGGCGGTCAAGGCGTTCATCCGGCACAGCCACAACGCCGACATTCGGGTCGATCGTGCAGAACGGATAGTTAGCCGACGCCGCGCCGGCATTTGTGAGAGCGTTAAAGAGCGTGCTTTTTCCTACATTCGGGAGTCCAACGATACCAAGTTTCATGTCAAGTTCCTTATCGTGCCGGAAACCCGGCCGTTTTTTATTCTTTGCGGTTTTTCCCATCCGGGAAGACCCGTCAACTATATATTGTAGCATACTCCGATTGAAAAATCCATAGTTTCCGGCGCATTTTATGAAAAAAATCCCTTTATTGTGAAAATACCGTGAAAAAAACGGCAAAACTGTTAAAAAAGTCTTGCATTTTTTTTCGTTTGATGTATAATGAACTTGGTTAAGAAAATAACAAATTTAACAATTGGAGGTTGCCATGGATACAAAACTGCTTGTCATCGACGACGATACCAACATTTGCGAGGCGCTTCGCCTGTATTTTGAAAACGAAGGCTACCATGTCATCACTGCGAACGACGGTGCGGAGGGTATCAACTATTTCAAGATCTACGAACCCGACCTTGTTCTGCTTGACATTATGATGCCGAAAAAAGACGGCTGGCAGGTATGCCGTGAGATCCGCGAAATTTCGCCGAAACCGGTGATTATGATCACTGCGAAAGGCGAAGTATTCAACAAAGTCCTCGGCCTTGAACTGGGCGCCGACGATTTTATTGTAAAGCCTTTCGACATGAAAGAACTTTCCGCGCGTATCAAGGCGGTTCTCCGCCGCTACAGCACCTACAGCAAGCCTGTCGGCGACGAAGTGATCAAATTTGAAAATATGGAGATCAGCCTTGTAAAATATGAACTGAAACTCTACGGGAAAGTGGTCGACATTCCGCGTAAAGAGTTGGAACTGCTCTATTTCCTTGCCTCCAACTGCAACCGCGTTTTCACGCGCGATCAACTTCTGAACAAAGTATGGGGATTCTATTACGCCGGTGACTCGCGTACGGTCGACGTGCATATCAAGCGCCTCCGTGAGAAGCTGGACGGCGTATCCGACAAATGGACGCTGAAGACCGTCTGGGGCGTCGGCTACAAATTTGAAACGTTCCAATAATCGTTTTCCGCAATGCCTACAATAAGAAAAGCCGCCCTTTATCACTCTTTCCATAGGGATTTTTCAGACAACACAAAAGACTAACGAAAAATTTTCGTTAGTCTTTCTTTTTGCTCCGCAAAAACACACGACATAATGTTATTAAGTATAATGCGCCTACACTTTATTTTTTTCTTCTTTTCAACACAACTGTGTATACATGACGTAACACTCCGCCTCGCCAATGGTCTTCAACCGTTGAAACAATTTCCCAACCTGATTTTAATTCATTGCCTAACTTGTCAACTATTGCATTAACTATTTCATTAGAGCCACCTAAACCCCAACATGTTACTCTAACTGTTTTGTGTTCATATGAAGAAATATCTGTATGTTTTTTTTGAATTGGGTTACCACAATGAGGGCAAGATTCTGCATTTGAACTAATTTGTTTTCCACACTCTGAACATTGGATTAAAGCCATTATTAAACCTCCTAAGAGTATTATAAAATAAAAATGCACCAACTAGTTTTTGTGGATAAAAAAACCAGGCTTGTGAAAAAACGAGTTCTATAAAGTATTAATTAAAACCCCTAAGAAAATCGCCCTTTCGGGCGGTTTTCTTATATTACGGGGTGATTTCCGGAGTTATTGTTTCACGATTTTGTTTCCGTCGTAACAATACAGGCGGCCGTCGCCGTATCCGGCGGTCTGGATCGGATAGTCGTTCTGATAACTGATCGCGGTTTGCAAATAGTAAACGCGATCGCCGACAACGGTCATTCCCTCCGCGCATTTGTCGCTGAGTTTTGTTTCTTCGCCGGTGCTGATATTGACCTTATAAAGTCCGACATGACCATTCCCAATGGAGGAGTACAGGATATAGCCGTTAAACACGATCATATTATTGATCTGCACGTTCCTTGTAAGCGTTGACCCGGCCTTTGTGGCAGGATTATATGAGCACAAGGTATTATCCTTTAAGTTGTAATAATAGATCACGCCGTCCTTTTCGGTCAAAAAGTTGGATTTCAGACCAAGATCCTCCACCTGCATGGTGGTAAGATTGAAGCGGTAAATGTTTTTCACCAACAACTTCGTGTTGGTCGTAAAGTACAGATAATCACCCGCCTTTTCAAAGCTGGCGACCCACAGATTCTTGTCCTTATAGACTTCCGTTGCGCCCGTACCGTCAAGGTTCATTTTCATAATATAGTTATTATACATAGAACCTACTTTCATATAATACACGGTATCGCCGTCGAAAATCAGGTTATCGCAACGATCGGAAGAAATCTTCTTTGTTTCTCCTGTTTTGAGATCGGTTCTGAAGAGCGCATAATTTGTCAGAATATATGTGCCGTAATACATGTAATCTCTGTAGAAATATACATTGGAAACACTGTCCGCAAGCACTTTGAATCTGCCTTTTGTCACAGGATTATATTTATAAAGGCATCCGTTGTCCGTCGGATCAATATAATAAATCTCTCCTTTATACTCTGCCACCTTGGCATATCCTTTCGGAACCTCTGTTGTTTCCGGAACGACAAAATTCTTCATGAGATCGGTCTCCACGCCGGTTGACGGGTCATAACTGTAAAAGTGTTTGTCGTTCAGTTTATAATAGTACAATCGCGTTCCGTCGGAGTTAAGCGAAGAATAGCCGTTATTCTCGGAAGACAGTACTTTTGTTCCGGGGAGACTGCTGTCCTGCGTAGCCAAAGCGCTGACCTTATAAATACCGTCGCCGAAGAATTCGCTTGTGATCTTGTCGCTGTTGATATAATAAATATCATTGCCGACCTTTGTCAGATATTTTCCCGCGTCCGTAGTGAGTTTCACACATTTTCCGGAAGAGATTACATACTTTCTGATGGCCGCGGCCGCCGGCAGACCGGCGATTTTTTTCGTTGCGTTGAAATACAGCACGCCGTCGTGTTGCAAAAGATAAGAAACGGATTCATCATAAATCAGCGTACCGTTTTCGGCTTCACCGGCATTAACGGATATGCTATACAGTTTTCCGCCGTCGCTTGCATTGGCGTAATAGATATTACCGCCGTAATAAACAAGATACTTTGCCTTGTTTTTTACAAGTCTCTGCGGTTCCGCAGAAGCGTCGTCCAATTTCAGTTTATATATGCCGTTCTGGCTGGTATTCAGCACAAGATTATTGACGGCATAATAAATATATGTCCCGTCACAGGCCAGATACTCGCCGGAAACATTGCCGATGCTTTCCGCGTTTGCGCCGTCATAACTTTTAATGATCTTGGAGAACATACTTGAACTGCAATAATACAGTTTATTGCCGCCGATCACAAAATACCGGGGAATGTCATTATTGACTTTACTGATGACGCCGTTCTGTGCAAAATACAGTTTGTTGCCGTCCAGATTATTCTGAAAATAAACTTTACCGTTGAAGACGATGCTGTGCAGTTCCTCTTCGGTGGACTTTATAATCAGTTTTGCAGTTGCGGTATAATCATAATAATTGTTATGCGTGATAAGCAACTTGACCGTGTATTCTCCCACGCTTGTAACGCCGGACACCTCTTCGTCATTATAGGTGATTTTTACGTTTGCTCCGGCAGGGATATCCCCTATCAGTTCAATGGCATGTTCATGCTCGTCGTATTCCACCGTTTTATCGGAAAAGGTGATGTTTACCGTCATATGGATCTTATTTATGACCCAAGTACAGGGAGCCAGAGACGGCGCGTTGTGGTTCACTTCGTCATAGGCAAACAGAACGGATGCGGTATAACGACCCGCATCGGTTTTTTCGTTATCGGTGTAACTTTTCACCGTTACGCCGTCGGGAAGTCCCGTAACGGTAACGGTTTTTGCACTGCCGTCATAATCAAACGGTGCCGTATAGTTCCAGGAGGCGCCGCTCATATCATACGAAATTTTGTTGATCGTCAATTTGGCGCTGTATGTTTTCGGCCAGTAGCCGTCACATGTCAGAACCGCTTCGGCATTATATGTGCCGGCATTGGTACCTTTATTGTTTTTATAGGTTACGGTCGTGCCTTCCGGCAGGTCGCCGGATACCAGAATTTCTTTTTCGTTTCCGTCATAATCGACGGACAAATCGGCGAATGTAATACCGTCGAAATTCTTTTTGACAACTTCGGGGGACTCGTCGGAATTCATTTCCGAACTCGCCGTATCTTTTTCACTGCTTCCGCCGGGGGGTTCGCTTGATTCATCGGGTTTATTCTCACCGCAGGACGTAAGAAAAGCAAAAGCGGTCAGTATTGCGCAAAGAACAAAACATAATACTATGGTATGTAATTTCATTATTCTATCTCTCCTTATCTCACAGTCAGACTCATGCCAACCAGGTTGCTTCCTGACCGTGGCTGAGCTTGCGGCACTCCGGTATAAATGTGAACGGCGAAATCAACATCGCCACGACGACAAAAAAGAGGAGCGACAGAAGATAGAGAATACCGCGCAGAAGCGCGAAGAATAATTTTACAAGAATAAGGAAAATAACACCATCAAATGAAAATTCAAAAATAACACCCGGTGTACCGATGACACGGCCGCCGGCAAGCGTCACATTGACAACGATTCCATCCCAGAAAAGCTGTGATACAAAGGTGAAGACCACAATCACACTGATAATAGACGGCGCGATCAAACTTACGGGATTTTCCGAATTTACCATGGTAACGCAGTATACGACCGCGGCGATTACGGCAACAATGGCGCCGACAATCAGACCCCGATTTCTTTGACGCAAAAGATCCTGTCGGCGCGCTTTTTCTTTTCTTATCGCGGCCGCCTTTTCTTCGCGCGCTTTCTTTTCCTGATCTTCGTGGCAAGCCATGCACAGAACGGGGCGCTCCGACCATGCTTCCCCTTTTTTAACCACGGTTCCGCACTGCGAACATATACCGAGGAGATCGGGCGCGTTCATAGTATTATGTAAGGTAGAGGACGCGCCGTCGTCGCCCCCGACCGATTCTCCGTCCACGCTGAAATATCCGATCGGGACGGAAAACAGTTTTGCGATCTCGCACAAGGTGTCAAAAGCGGGTTGCGATTCATCGCGTTCCCACTTTGAAACAGCCTGAAACGTCACGTGCAGACGTTCGCCGAGTTCGCCTTGCGTCATATTGTTTTTCTTACGCAAGTCAGCAATTTTGTTTCCAAGTGTCATATGGTACTCCTTCACATTTTTGTTTATTTTTGCCTGCATTTGTATTATGCCACGCCAAAAATGTGAAGTCAAGCGTTTTCACTGCACCGTCAGTTGAATCGCTCTACCAATGGTTGAATAATGCAAAAAATGATGTTTGCTATCTGTTTTTCGGGATTTTTCCCGTCTTTTTCTTTGTTTTATTTGTACTGCCGGTTGAATTTTCCTGTTTTTGGATTAAATACGTTTCAACCGATATTTGAATCCTGTCCGAAGCCGCTTTACCTGCCCGATTCCGCAAGCAACGTGTCTATATACAGTTGCGTGACGGTCACGCCGCCGTCCGGCGCAATGTCAAGATAGGTGCAACCGCGCTGTTCGGAGCGGAAATGGACAGATACATAGGTGGAGAAGTCGATGCTGGGGGTATAACTCAAAAGAATCCCGTCCTCGGCGTCGCGGTATCCCGCGGAATTGGTGTGATCATGGCCGAAGAAAACATATTTTGTGCTTTGTCCCTCAAGGAGCGCCTGATAGAGGCCGTGATTCCGCCCGGCGGCAATGCGGTGACGGATCGTACCGTACAGGCGCGACACACCGGGATCGCCGCTGAGGTAGCGGCTGTTCAGCGTTTTGTATTCTTCGGGAGGAATGTGCATATACAGAACCGACGGCACATTGCCGTACTCGTTACGGAGCGAGGCAAGTTCGCTTTTATACCACGCGATCTGATTTTCGTGAACATTATCGTATCCGATCGTGAGACTGCCGTGCGAATCCATGAAGAATACAGCCTGCGCCAACGTCTTGTCGGCATTGAGAAGCGTTATCACGCTGTTTCCCTCTCCGTCCGCTTCCTGATCGCCCTGCCGGAACAGGCAACCGGGAACGCTCATGAAATATGCGGACAAATCGCTTTTCGACGCCAATCCCTCATCGTCATGATTGCCGTAGACCAACGTCCACGGTATCTGCATTTTTGTAAACAGGGCGGCGAGCGCTCTGGCCGTCAGGCTTGTGTTGATGGTGGAGCCGGTCAGAACGATCGGGGAGACAGAGTCGCCGGACAGAACGATCAGGTCGGGTTTTACCTCTTTCACAAGCGTATAGATGGTATTCACCGCGCGGCAATCCTCCGCATATGTGGCGTAGCCGCAGGTGAGATGTATGTCGGAAAGTTGCATAACGCGGAAAGAATACCCTTCCTTTTCGGCCGTAAGACTGTACCGATCCTCATTTTCCGCATAGGAAACCGTCACGGCACCGTGTTCGACGGCGGAAACCGTTTCCTCTATGTAGTTCAGAATAGCATCGTTTCCGTGAAAAATATTAACGGTCAGAGAAACGAAAAGAACCGTCAGAAGAGCCGCGGCGATACCGCGGAAAAGATAATTTCTTTTTTGTTTTTTCAAATGTTCCATTTCTGCATTTCCTTTCAGAGAATCCGTTACGGCATTGTGATAGTCCCGCGGAGATTTTTGCGAAAGACCGCAATATCCGGGCATTTTTTATAAAAAGCAAGCGTTTCCGGAGGGCAAGCGAACCAAATATTATAATGAAATCATTTTTCGTTTTTCATACGGTTACGGCGCCGTCCGCAATGCCCGCCGTAAGATATTTTAACACAAATTCCGAAGAAAAACCATACATTTCGCGATATTTCCGGCATCTTTTTGCTATATAATCAGGAAATATAAAAAATTATCTTGCTATATGTTTTTTTTATGGAGATGTGTTGACTTATATATTACAGTATTGTATAATATAGATACACAACAGGTTTTCGTTTTGAATACGACAGATTACGAAAGCCATCGGGAGGTATTTGTTTGGATACGCTTTATTTTCTGATTCCGACCGTGGTCGGATCGCTTGCCGCGCTGATCTTCGCGCTGATTCTCGCGCGCCGTGTTCTCGGTTTTTCCGAAGGTACGGAAAAGATGGCGGAGATATCCGCTTCCATTCGCAAAGGCGCCAATGCCTATCTGCGGCGCCAGTACACCATCGTCGGCATCTTCTTCCTCTGCATGTTCGTCATTCTCTGTATTATGGCTTACGCTCTGAAAGCCATTGACTACTGTGTGCCGTTCGCCTTTGTTACAGGTGGCTTTTTTTCCGCCCTGTCCGGCTTCGTCGGTATGAAGATCGCCACCGCGGCCAATGCGCGCACGGCCAATGCCTGCCGCAGCAGTCTCAACAGCGGTCTTCGCATTGCGTTTTCCGCAGGCTCGGTTATGGGATTCACGGTGGTCGGTCTCGGTCTTTTCGACATTTCCTTCTGGTTCATACTGCTCAAATATGTGCTGAAATATGACGCTTCCGCATTGAGCGGCGCTATGCTGACATTCGGCATGGGCGCCTCCTCGCTTGCGCTGTTTGCGCGCGTCGGCGGCGGTATTTTCACGAAAGCGGCCGACGTCGGCGCCGATCTTGTCGGCAAAGTCGAGGCCGGAATCCCCGAAGACGACCCCCGCAACCCGGCGGTTATCGCCGATAACGTGGGCGACAACGTGGGCGATGTTGCCGGCATGGGCGCCGACCTTTACGAATCCTATTGCGGTTCTATCCTCGCTACCGCTGCTCTTGGCGCTGCCGTTGGTATGCAGCTGATGCAGCAGGGTGTTGCCAATTATCTTGAACAGATGCAGAACATGGTGCTGGCTCCGATGATCGTTGCCGGTATTGGAATCATCCTTTCCATCATCGGTATTTTCGCGGTCCGCTGCAAAGAGGGCGCGAGCATGATGACTCTGCTCAAGGCTCTGCGCATCGGGACATGGGGCAGTTCCGCCCTGATCGTTGTGGCATGTGCAATTCTTGCGGCATGCCATGTCATCACCTGGGGTATTTTCGGTGCGATTGTCGCCGGTCTTGTCGCCGGAGTGATCATCGGCTACTC